>JAPLTR010000378.1 GCA_026398065.1 Verrucomicrobiota bacterium
CAATGACGACGATCTGGCCGACGGCCCCGCCGTCGCGACCACCGCCACCTTCGAACGCACGCGCACCCTCGACTTCACGCTTCCGCCACACGCGACGACGATTGTCACGCTTAAGCTCAAGACCCCGGGCACGCCCTACGCCGCGCGTCCCGATCTCGGCCTCGACCGCGAGGACGTGACCCTCGACCGCACCACGGGGCGTTTGCGGGTAAAGGTCCACAGCCTCGGTTCCGTCGCCACTCCGGCCACAACCGTGCAACTCCGCGACCGCCTCGGCCGCACCGTCGCCACCGCGCCGGTGGCCGTGGTCCCGGCCCCCCGCGATCTCATCCCCAAAACCATCGAGATCCTCCTCCCTCTGCCCCTCGGATTCGATCTCGCAGGCTCCATGGTCGAAATCGATCCAGAGCATCGGCTGACGGAAATCACCACCTGCAACAACACGGTCAAACTTTAGGGCAGGTTCGACGCCGGCCTTTCCGGCTACAACTTCAACCGCTGCAGCTTATCTTCGGCGAGCGCCAGCGGCGTGAACCGCACCTCGCGGATTGCCCCCTTGAACCAGTGTACCCGGTTTTGCCGGACCCCGAGTGACACCCGGCCGTCCAGCATGGGGCCAAACTCCACCGAGCCTTCGCGCTCTTTCTCGCCGTTCACGAAATGGGTCATTATTTTCCCATCGTACCGCAGCGCCACCCAGTGCCACCGGCCGATCGGATGCTTCTTCTTCGGGTCGATCAAGGGACGCCCTTCCTTGCCAACCTTCATCAGGTAGGTGTCGAGCCACCACGACCCGGTCCCGTCCACCCGGGTCTCGATCAATGCCCGCGACGTCGCCGTATCCTGTACGTGCAAAAACCGCTGCTCCGCCGGAGCGTCGTCCGCGGGCCGGAAGAGGACCTCAATCGTAAACTCCCGCCACCCCGCGAGCGGGTTGGCCCCCACCAGCAACCCATCTTTCACCCCGTCAAAAATCGCCGCCCCGTCCACGATCTTCGGCGCTCCAATCACTTCCACGGCGTTTCCGCCAACCTTGCCGATGTTCTCCAGCCGCCACACAACAACCTCTGCGGCCGGTGCTTTTTCCTCGCCACGCAGAATCCCACCGAGGCCCACCCACAGCCCCAAAGCCACGCAGAGAAAATTTGGTCGCAATATCACAATTCCAAGCCTGCCCGGGACGCCACCCGCCCGCGAGCCCAGTTTTATCGCAGGGCTCGTCACCTTGATTCCCGCCCGGCACACGCGCCGCCACCTACGAAAATTCGGCAGGCCGTGCCGGATCGTGGGAGGTGGCCTTGGCGGGTGCAGGCCCGTCGCCCGCCCCTGCACCTCCGACAGGGACATCCACCTGTCCCAGCAGCTGCCGATATTGCTTTGGCAGGCATCGCTTGAGCAACAGATTGGTCAGCGGGTTGATTTCCAATCGCGCGGGCTGCCGCACCAACGCCGCGCCCCGCAGCAGGTAAAAGTCGTCCAGCCCGCGAAGCCCTTTGAACATGCTGGCAAACACCTGCCGGACATCCGGCGAGGTCGCGGCCAGTTCCCGCACCGAATGCAACATCAGGTCTGACAGGTACCGCTTCAGCGCTTCGTCGTCGCAGAAGAACGTCGCGTAGAACACCGTGTCGTTGATCAGGTATGACAGACTGACCCCGCCCAGCACCCCCTCCCGATAGGCCCCTAAAATCAGCACATTCGGAATGGAGAAGATCGCGTCAGCCCAAGCCGCAAAATAGGCCGGATCGCGTCGCTTGGCCCCGACGGGATAGCGGGTCCGCTCGTAAAACGACAGATAAACCGGATGCCCTTGCCGCTTGAACTCACCGACATCGGTGACGGGCCGGACCTCATACTCCTTCGCCGCGAGCTTCACCTGTCTCCGACGCTTCTTGTCCAGGCCGTCCACCGAATAAGCCCGCGCCTGCTCAAACATCAATAGGTTGAGGGCCGAGTTGGCCTCCGCTTCCGATTTCACGGGATACTGATAGGCCCCCAACTTGGCGGTCAGGGGCGCGCGGACCGATTGCGGATGATGCACCGGGAGCGGAAGCAACGGACGGTAGAAAAACGACCGTACCTCAATCCAATAAACCCCTCCGACCAGCACGATCTTCGAGCCAAACAGGCCCGACAGAGACGCAAAATCCTTTTCGGATAAAGATTTAGAGTAAAATGTCATTATGAGTTCACCGTCGGAAAGCACGAGGGTGCAAAACCGACATCCAGATCGCCTCACGCATAGCGAAAGTAGTTGGTGGGTTGAAGGTAAAAACTTAGGTGACGCGGAAAAGTCATTTTGGCCCGGATTAACCTCCCCCGGCATGCAGGAGGCGTTCCCATTTCTGGCTCACCTCATTGACGCACGGTTCGACCCCGCCGGCCGGTAAAAACAGCGGGATGCCAATCAGGGCCCCGCGTCGCGGTTCAGGCACGGGCCCGGCGGAGAAGGGAATCGCACGCTTGGGTCTCAGCGCTCGCTCCGGCCGAGCCGAAAAAGGGCGGGCAGTGCCGCACGATAGACGCCCCGGATAAAGCGATTGCGGATCAGGACGCGGCCGAGCGGCAGCAGCTTCGCTTCCGAACCAAACCCCATCATGAAAAAATATCGCGACGCGAGCAGGCCCTTCTCCGGCGGCACGCCCTCCACGATACTCCGGGCAAAGGGTCGGTCCACCCCGACAAAATCGTAGAGCGCGACGCCCTGCTGCTCGGCCCAACGGATCGACTCGTACGTCAAAAGGGTGTTCGGATGTTTTTCCCGGAACTCCTCGTTCCAGCCTTTCTTCCATTGCGTCACCCGGTTGCCGAACCGGATGGCAAACACCCCCGCCGTCGGCTTGCCGTCGCAGTCCGCGATCGTCAGACGAACCAGCCCGCGGGCGTGAAATGCGTTCCACAGCCGCCGCAGCGATTCCTCCGTGGCCGGATTTGGCTGGGTATTCTGCCGTCGGCAGGTGACGCACATCATCGCGAAGAATGCCCCCAGATCCGCCTCGCCTCCTTCCCTTACCACGGTGCCACGCCGGACGGCCTGACGGGCCTCCTGCTGGATGGTCTTCCGCATTCTTGATTCAACCGGAGGCAAGTGGCCTCCCAGCGGAACGCACAGCGTTGCAGTGATGATCCGGGTCAGCGCATCGGGCGCATAGCCGTGGGCACCCTGCAGGGCGTCCAGCGCCTGATCTGCATCGGGCGTCTGACTCAACAACAGATCTATGCCCTCCTGCTTCACCGTACGCGCGACGAGTTCGATCAGCCAGCCCAACAGGCCGGGATCCTTCGACCCGTAGACCGGGCCCTTGTTGAGAAATCCCTCCCGCAACCAGCCACGTGGGCGGCTCAGGATCTGGAATCCACCGAGAATTTGGTCACTCTGTCGGATCACCACGCGGACTGGGCGCCAGCCTTCCCCAGCCTTGACCGACGCCCACATCGAAGACTGTTGAAAGTGCCCCAAGGGGGTCGATTGCAGGAAATCGTCCCACGCCTGGTCGTCGATGGCGGTGGAACACCAGGCGGTGGCCGGGCTCCCGCCGATCTTGCGCGAGTCCACACACTCGGACACCGGATCCGCCTCGGTTCGTGGAGGAGGGAAAGGCGGTTCGCGGTTCATGACGTGCGGAACATTTCTTTGCTCGGATTGCAGCCTCGCTCGAATGCCCTAGGCGCGTTTGGACACCAGCTTTTCCAAACGCTCAAATATTCCACTGCTGGTCAAACGGGGACCAAGTTTCTTGAACAGGAACCGGACGACCGGATTGGGGAAATAACAGTAATTGTCGTTCAACACCAGAATCTTGCCGCCAAACCCCTGCTTAAATAAGGAGATTTTGCAGATTTCCTCCGGCGGGAGGACGCGGCCCTCGACCAAGGCGCGGGCGTACTTCGTGTCAAATCCCGTGATATCGAAAAAGTGAAACCCCTCGGCCTTGGTGGCCTTGATGGCCTCCCAATACATCAGGTCGTTCGGATAGTCCTCCCGGTGGGCGCCAGTCGAGCCATAGCGCCAGGCCCGCGCCCACCGCCCACAGGTGAACACCAGCAGGGTTGCCACCACCTCGCCTTGCTTTTCCGCCATGAAGAACTGCAGCTTCCCGCTGGGCGCGAACTTGGCCCAAAGATCATGCACGAAACCGTTGAGCGGTATGTTGGGCGGAACCCCCCGACGGCGACAGAGCATCCTCAGCATCTCCTTGAAGGTCTCGAGATCGTCCACCGTTCCCCGCCGCACCACCAAGTCGCCCTTCAGGGCTTTCCGGATGATCTGGCGGGTCGTCCTTCTCATGTTCATCAGGATCGCCTCTTCGTCCGGCACCAAGTCCACCACGGTCGTCGACCTCATCGCCGTGGACGGCGGCAAGGAGTTCGGGCTGACCGCGAATCCCGTCTCGGCGAATGCCGTCAGGAATTTATCCCCGTCATACGGCGGCACCACCGCCAGGTAAATCATCCGGCGCTGCCGGGCATGGCGCTTGACGGCCTCGAGAACCGCCCGCGTCAGCGCCGGGTCATCTGTGACCACCACGGGACCCCGGTTCAAGTAACCGATGGTGTGCCCCAGCGGCCCGAGCGGCTTGTCGAGGATCTGCGCCCCACCCACCAGCTTCCCGCCCTGCCTCACCAGCACGCGCGATGCCCGCCAGCCGGCAAACCGCTGGGCGTCACCCCAGAGACTGGTTTGCTCGTGGTGCGCGGTCGCAGTCTGCAGCACCAGATCGTCCCAGTCGGGATCGATCCCCGATGAAGACACGGTCGTCTCGTATGGCTGAAGACCGTTCACCCGAAAACAGAGCTGCTTTCTGCCTGTGGTCCAGGAGGCATGTCAGATTGCTCCCGCGAGGGAGGATGGGCGAAGTCGATATTCCAGCATTTACGCGGCAGTTTTCAGGAGAGTGCGGAAGGAGGCAATTTCCATCTCAGCATGCAGTTCACGTCCCGTCGGGCAACCGGAGATGCGGTGGCGCCTCGCAGGCCTGCCCACCGCCGCCCCACCCCGCAGATTCAGGGGACGGAAACCGCGGTCAATCGCCGGCCGTGGCCCGTGCTGCCACGCCGGAAGGCCCGCGCTGCGCCACGAGTTCAGGCACGTTTCCGCCATTCTGCCGCACTGGCGGCGCCGCAAGTGATTTTACTACCCTTGTGGCCCCACGCCGGCATCGTTGCCCTGCGCCCTGCCCGCGGCTTCACTCTCAGGTCTCGCTTGTGAAGCCCGGCCTCTCCCGCACCGTTGCCATCCTCACCGCCATTCTGGCCGGCGCCCTGCTGCCCCAGGCGCACGCCGCCGCCTGGCTCGTCCGCTGGCTCGTGATGGGGATGCTCTTCGTTGTCTTCCTGCAAACGCGCCTCTCCCGCGAATCGCTTCATCGCAGCCACGCCTGGCTGCTCGCCGCCAACTTCGTGATCGGGGCAGCCGCCTGGGGCGCAGGCTGGCTCATCGGCGGCCGCGACGTCGCCCTCGCCGCGTTTTTCTGCGGCATCACCCCGACCGCAACCGCAGCCCCCGTCATCACCAGCTTCCTCGGCGGTCGAGTCTCCTATGTCGTCGCAGCGTTTATGCTGTCGAATCTCATCATCGCTGCCCTGCTGCCCGTGATGTTGCCGTTCGTCCTCGGTCACCCGACCCCCGACGCGTTCGGCCAGATTGCACGCAGCGTCGGCGGACTGGTCTTCGCTCCACTTCTCCTTGCGTGGCTCCTGCGCACCCTGCACCCCGAGGCCGCCCTGTGGCCGAAACGCCTCGGCAACCTCACATTCGCCGCCTGGGTTACCGCAATCTTTCTCATCACGGCCAACGCCTCCGAATTTCTCCGCCACCAGTCCGGACTCCCCCGCACCATCATCCTTGAAGTCGCCCTCGTGTCACTCGCCGTCTGCGTCGTAAGCTTCACCGTGGGGCGTCTTATCGGCGGTCGCGAGTTCCCGGCCGAAGCCAGCCAGTCCCTCGGGCAGAAGAACACCACCTTCACCATCTATCTCGCGATGACTTATGCGAACCCGCTCGTCGCCCTCGGCCCGACCTTCTACGTTCTCTGGCACAACCTCTGGAATTCCTGGCAACTCCGCCGCCACCAGCACCCCACCCCGCGATGAACGCCCCTTCCCCCTTCACCCCCGCTTCCGACCCTCATCTCGTTTTCAGCCGGCGCATGCTCGCCGTCTGCCTCGTCGTCATCGTGGGCGCGAGCTTCCTCGCCTCGCTCGTGCAGACCTCCGGGGGTCGCGTCCGCGTCAGCGGCATCAAGCTGCCGACCCAGAACGGTCAGTGGGTGGTCGCGGACCTTTTTCGTCCCCTCTCCGCCACCGCCGAAAAGCCCGCCCCGCTCGTGGTGGTGGTCCCGGGATTTCAGCGCTCCAAGGAGACCCAGGCCAACATCGCCATCGAGCTCGCCCGTCGCGGCGTCGTGGTCATAGCCATCGACCCCTATGCGCAGGGTTCGTCGAGCTCATCGATGAGTCCCCGTGCGGCGACCACCGAGGGCTACGGCATGTTCGCCGTCGTCAACTACGCCGCCAACACCGACAACCTCAACTACGTCGACAAGACCCGCATCGGCGTCACCGGCCATTCCGCCGGCGGCAACGCCACGATCCAGGCCGCCGCCTATTTCGGAGCCGAGGCCCGCAAGGCCGGCACCCCGAGCAAGCTCCACTCCGCCTACATCTCCGGCTACCTCCTCACCCTGACCGACCGCACACTGCGCAGCGTCCGCTCCAACCTCGGTCTCAGCTACGCCTTTCACGACGAGGGCGCCTACCGCAATGAGCTCAAGAACGGCGATCTGCGCCGCGCCCCCGAAGCCCTCCGCTTCGTGGCCTCCGGTCTCGGCTCCGCCGCCAAACTTGAGGAGGTCGAGATCGACCGCTACTACGGCGACGCCGCGGCGCGGACCCTGCGCGTCGTCCACAACGAGCGCGTGTTGCATCCGTTCCAGCCCTACAGCCCCGAGGCCACCACCCACCAGCTCGCCTATTTCCAGAAGGTCTTCGGACTCGATACCACCCTGCCTCCCACCGACCAGGTCTGGCATTGGAAGGAACTTCTCTCCCTCCTCGCGTTGGTCGCCGCCTTCGTGTCGCTCGTGCCACTCGCCCACCTCCTGCTCGCCTACGTCGCCTACTTTCAACCGCTCGTGCACCCGCTCCCGCCCGCGGCCGCTCCTCCGCAGGGCCGGGGAAAGCTTCTCTTCTGGACCCTGTTTGTCGGCGGCGCGCTGATCGCGTGCTTCTCGTACATCCCCCTCACCGAGCTTTCCCAAAAGCTCTTCACCGAGGCGACCGGACGCGAGCAGACGTGGTTCTTTCCCCAGCGCATGAACAACGGCGTGATGCTCTGGGCCCTGTTCAACGGCCTCGTCGGCTTCACCCTCTTTTACCTCGGCTACCGCCTCCACGGAAAATCCCAGGGCGCCACCCCCGCCGCCTGGGGCGTCGCCATCGGCCCGAGGGAACTCCTGCGGACCTGCCTGCTCGCCTCCGTGCTCTGGTCTGCCTTCTACCTCCTGCTGTCCGCCATCTACTCGGCCTTCCATGTCGACTACCGTTTCCTGTTCCTCGGCGTGCGCGTCTTCCAGCCGGCGCTCCTGCTGCTGGTGCCGATCTATGCGCCGGTGTTCTTCGTTTTCTTCCTGTCCAACTCCCTCCGCGTGAATGCGGCGATGCGCTTCGAGGGCCAGCCCGAGTGGCGCAGCCTGCTCCTCGCCGGCCTCGGCAATTCCCTCGGGCTCCTCTTCATCATCTTCGCGCAGTACGCCACCCTCGCCCTCACGGGCACCGTGCGTTGGACGGAGGGCTGGCTCTACATCAACCTCCTCTTCGCCGTCGTCCCGATGATGTTCGTGCTCCCCTATTTCAACCGGTACTTCTTCCGCCTCACCGGTCGGATCTATCTCGGCCCGATCACGACCTGCCTCGTCTTCATCATGATCTTGCTTTCGAACACCGTCTGTTACCTTCCGTTGTAACGCTATCTGAAGTTTACCCCATGACTACCCCGCCCCCCGCCTTCCGCGCCCTTGCGGTGCTTCTCTTCTGCTGCGCCCTGTGCACCGCCGTGCCGGCCCGCGCCGCCAATCTTGGCGAATTCGAGCAGGCCACCGACGTCGGCAAGATCGCGCTTCCGGGCTCGTCCACCTTCGATCCCGCCACGGGCCAGTATCGTCTCACGGGCAGCGGCGCCAACATGTGGGCGAAGGAGGACGCGTTTCAGTTCCTGTGGAAAAAACTCTCTGGCGACCTCTCTTTCACCATGGACGTCACCTGGGTGGGCACCGGTCAGGAGGCCCACCGCAAAGCCTGTGCGATCGTCCGCTCGAGCTTGGACGCCGATTCGCCCTATGTGGACGTCGCGGTCCACGGCGATGGGTTGATCGAACTCCAATATCGCAAGGAGAAGGGCGGTGACACCTTCGGTATCCGCACCCCCATCCAGGCCCCAGCCACCGTCAAACTCGAACGCGACGGCGATGTGTTCACTGTTTCCGCCTCGAAGAACGGCGGTCCCTTCCAGCCGGTCGGAGCCCTGTCTCTCGCGTTGCCCGATCCCGTCTACGTCGGCCTCGCGGTCAGCGCCCACAACGCCAAAAATTCTGAGACCGCCCTCTTTTCGAACGTCACCCTGAAAAACCGCGTCGCGCTCTCGACCGAGAAACGCATCCGTGAGACCAGCCTCGAAACCCTCGTGGTCGCCACCGGCGAACGCCGGCTCGTCCATCGCGAACGCAGCCTCTTCGAGGCGCCCAACTGGTCGCGCGACGGAAAGCACCTGCTCATCAATCGCGCCGGCGGCATGTTCACGATCCCCGTCACCGGCGGCGAACCCACCCGCCTCCACACCGGCACCGTGGATCGCTGCAACAACGACCACGGTCTCTCCTTCGATGGCCGCTGGCTCGCCATCAGTTCCGGCGGCGGCAAGGAGGGCTCGCAGATCTACATTGTTCCTTCCACCGGCGGCGAACCGCGCCTCGTCACTCCCACCGGCCCCTCCTACTGGCATGGCTGGTCCCCCGATGGCCAGACCCTCGTCTATTGTGCGCGACGCGAGGGCAACTTCGACATCTACTCCATCCCCGCCGCCGGCGGTCCCGAGCGCCGTCTCACGACCGCCGACGGCCTCGACGATGGCTGCGAATACACCTCCGATGGCACGAAGATCTATTTCAACTCGGAGCGCACCGGCGTCATGCAGATCTGGCGCATGAATCCCGATGGTTCCGCGCAGGAACCGGTCACGACCGATCCGAACTTCGCGGATTGGTTCGCGCATCCGTCGCCCGACGGAAAGTGGCTCGTCTTTGTCTCGTTCGACAAATCGGTGAAGGGCCATCCCGCCAACCAAAACGTCACGCTCCGTCTCATGCCGCTCGCCGGGGGAAAACCCAAGGTGATCGCCACCCTCTTTGGCGGCCAGGGCACGATCAATGTCCCCTCGTGGTCGCCCGACAGCACCCAGATCGCCTTCGTCAGCTACCGTCACGTCCTGCCCTGAGCATTCTCCAACCCCTCCCCCATCCGCTTCAATGAATACCCCGATCTCCCGCCGTCACTTTCTGACGACCTCCGCCCTGTTGCCGTTCGCCGTTTCCGCGGGCCTCGCCCCCGCCGACGCCGCCTACGCCCCTGTGCCGCGCCATAGCGGCTCTCATCTCCGCACCTCGCTCAACGCGTACTCCTTTTCCGACCTCCTCACCGCCAACGCCAAGGACTCCGCCAAGGGCCTCGATCTGTTTCAGGTGTGCGATTTCGCCGCCAAGGTCGGCTTCGATGCCGTCGACCTCACCGGCTATTTTTTCCCCGGCTACCCGCAGGCGCCCGACGCCGCCTACCTGATCCGCCTGAAGCGCCACGCCTTCAACCTCGGCCTTGACATCAGCGGCACCGGCGTCCGCAACGATTTCACCGCCGCCGATCCCGCCACCCGCGCCACCGGCGTCGAGTGCATCAAGACCTGGATCGAAGTCGCCGCGAAACTCGGCGCCCCCACCGTGCGCGCCTTCGCCGACTGCCAGGCACCCTTCAAGACCTGGCAACAGGCCTCCGCCAACGCCCCCCGTGAAAAGGTCGAGGCCTGGATGGCCGACGCCATCCGCGAGTGCGCCGAGCACGGGAAAAAATTCGGCGTCATTGTCGCCGTCCAGAACCACGGCGATTTCATCGCCACCGGCGCGGAGCACCTCAGCCTGCTCAAACGCGTCGACCACGAGTGGTGCGCCGCCCTCGTCGACACCGGCAAATACCTCAGCCCCGATCCCTACGCCGACATCGCCCTCCTCGCGCCCTACGCGGTCAACTGGCAGATCAAGGAGACCATGCAGAGCACGTTGAAATCCCCGCGCGTGGACCTGAAGAAACTCGTCACGATCATCCGCCAGTCCGGCTACCGTGGCTACGTGCCGATCGAGACCCTCGCGATGGGACGCAAGGACTACGATCCCTCCGCCGAGGTCACCACGATGCTGACCGATCTCCGCTCCGCCCTCGCTGCCACCGAACCCCGCTCTCTCTGACCATGATCACGCTCCGCGTTTCCGTCCTCCTCGTCTTCGCCGCCGCGCTCACCGCCGCGGAACCCCCGGCCCCGGCTCTGAACGTGAGCGCCGCCCGGACGAAACCGGGCAACCCATGGCGCGACTACCCCACCCGCCTCGTCTCTTCCCTGCCCAACTACCAGTCGACCACCGATGGCGAACTGTCCCCCTACGGCGGACTCAAATCCGAGCCTCGCCCCGCCACGGGTTTCTTCCACGCGGAAAAGATCGGCGGTCGCTGGTGGCTCATTGATCCCGCCGGCTGCCGGTTTATCCACGTCGGCGTGGTGGCCGTCGCCTTTCCCTCGCTCTCTCCGGATCAGAGAAAAACCGCCGGCGAAAAACTCGCCACCCCGGCGAGCTGGGCCGAGGCCACGACCGAATTCCTCCATGAGCATCGGTTCAACGGGACCGGCGCGTGGTCTGACACCGAACTGCTCCGCGCCGCGAACCATCCCGTCGCGTACACGAAGATCTCCAACTTCATGAGCGCCTATGGGACCAAGCGCGGCGGCATCTACCAAAAGTCCGGGCATATGGGTTATCCGGGCGACTGCATTTTCGTGTTCGATCCCGCCTTCGTCCCGTTTTGCGACGACTACGCGAAGCGGCTCGCCGCCACCAAGGACGACCCCTGGCTCGTCGGCCATTTCTCGGACAACGAACTGCCGCTCTACACCAAGACCCTCGACAATTTCCTCAAGCTCGCCCCGGAGGACCCGGGCCGCCAGGCGGCGGACCGCTGGCTCGCCGACCGGCGCGCGGCGCATCCCGCCGAACGCCGTCACCTCCTCGACGTCGCGGTGTACGGCGACGGCGGCTGGCGCACCGAGCCGTTCGTGATCGACGGCCCCGAGACGCCGCTCGCCGCCGGTGAACTGCGTGTGCGCAATGTCGCTTTCCTGTGCGCACCGACCATGCGCAACTGGATGGACGGTTTCGCCAACACCACCGGCGCCGGCTGGGTCGTTAAGACGCAGGCCGACCGCGGCAAGTTCTACCAGAACTTCACCCTCGGCCTGCTCGAATCCGGCGGCTGTGTCGGCTGGCACTGGTTCAAATACCGCGACAACGACCCAAACAACAAAAAGGCCGACCCGTCGAATCTCGATTCCAACAAGGGCGTCGTGACCCTCGGGCTCGAGCCCTACGTCCCGCTGGTTCAGGCCATGCAGGAACTCAACCGGCAAGTCTACTCCCTCGCCGCCTATTTCGACAGCCGCCGGGCGCCCTGACGATCCGACGTTAGCGTGGCACGACGCCGCCCGGCGCGGTCGCCGTGTCACCCACGCGCCCGCGGCCGAGGAACGGAAATGCCGGTCCGGTTTCAGGCGGCGGGCAAAGAGCCGGGTGGCCGTTGATCGATCTCCTCCCCCCCGCCCTTCGCCGCCCCTCATACCGTAATTCCACTCTTCTGCCTGCGCTTGCGCCACGCCCTCCGGCGCGCCTGACTGCCCGGATGGATTCCGCCGCACTTCGCGACCGCCTTATCACT
>JAPLTR010000296.1 GCA_026398065.1 Verrucomicrobiota bacterium
GGAGAAGCCTGTCCCCGTGATCGTGACCAAAGGCGACCTCGCCGGCGACATGACGCTGCACCGCCTGCTGATCGAGGGTGAGGGCTGGCAGCCCGTGGTCGAGGGCCTCGGCAACGCCGACGCCGCCTGCACCGATGACGCCGGCAACTTCTACTACACCGACATCAAGACTCCCGGGATCTTCCGACTCACCCCCGCCGGTGTCACCACCAGGCTCAGCGACGAGACCGCGAGCGGACTCAAGTTCGGCCCCGATGGCCGCCTGTTCGGCTGCTTCGGCGCCAGGCAACGCCTCTTCACCCTCGACCCCGCGACAGGCAAGATCGACGTGCTCGCCGAGGGCGTCCAGCCCAACGACCTCGTCATCACCCGCCGAGGTCGGATCTACTTCACCGAGACCGTGAAGAAACAGGTAACGTGCTTCGACCTCGCCACGAAAACCCTCCGCGTCGCCGACACCGGCCTCGCCAATCCCAACGGCCTCACGCTCTCGCCCGACGAGGACACCCTCGCCGTCAGCGAGCACGCCGGGGAGTTCGTCTGGACCTTCCGCATCAAGGCCGACGGCACGCTCGATGCGAAGACGCCCTACATGAGCATGCGCCGGCCCATCGATGCGAAGGGCGAGTTCAAGTTCAACGCTCCCCCTCCCTACCTCGCCGCGGCCCGGGGCGATGGCATGACGACCGACACCCTCGGCCGGTACTACGTCACGACGGCGCTCGGCGTGCAGGTCTTCGATCCCACCGGCCGGCTCTGCGGCGTGGTGGACAAACCGCAGCGCGACAAACCCGTGACCAGTTGCGTCCTGTCTGGCCCGCAGCGCGACACGCTCTACGTGACCGCCGGCACCGCGATCTTCCGCCGCAAGCTCCAGGCCACGGGCGTGCCCATCGCGAGCATCGCGGCCAAGCGCCCCTGAGCGGGAATCAGCCGCGCGACTACCGCCGCCCCGTGCGCGGCTGCGTCGGGATCCGCGGCGTCAGTGGAAAGTACTCCACCGGCTCGCTCGGCATCGCGGGCGTGGTCGGCGCGGGAGCCGGCCGCGTCGCCGGCAGGCCCGCGGCCTCGCGCAGGCGGTCCTTCTTGCTCTTCCGCTTTCCCTTGATGCCTCCGGTCGACGGCAACAACGGCGGCACAGGCACCTCCGTCTGCAGCGGCTCGAACCCCGCGATCTGCTCGCGCTCCAGCGCGAGGCGGTTGCGCTTCTCGATCAGCCGGAAATGCGCGTCCGTCTCGGCACTGATGAAACTCACCGCCACGCCACTCTCCCCCGCGCGGCCGGTGCGGCCGATGCGGTGAAGATAGTCCGCCGGCGAACGCGGCAGGTCGTAGTTCACCACGACGGGCAGTTGCGCGATGTCGAGGCCGCGGGCCGCCACATCCGTGGCCACGAGCACGCAGACCCGCGAGGCCTTGAAATCCGCCAGCGCCGTCGTGCGCGCGCCTTGGCTCAGCTAGCCGTGGAGCGCCGCGGCGTCGAGGCCCGCCCGGCGTAATTTTTCGGCCACGTGCTCCGTGGCGTACTTGGTCGCCACAAACACCAGCACGCGCGTCCAGGCGTGAAACTCGATCAGGTTCCGCAGAAGCTGGGTGCGCTGCGGCGCATCGACCTCGATCGCCCGCTGGACGATGTCCGGCGTGTCGGCGGGCGCCGCCGGCATCTCGATCCGCGTCGGCTCGTGCAGGAGGCTCTCGGCGAGCGCCCACACGGCCGGCGGAAAGGTCGCGGAGAAGAACAGCGTCTGCCGCCGCGCCGGCAGCAGCGCGAGGACGCGCGCGAGTTCATCCGCAAAGCCGAGCGCGAACAGCCGGTCCGCCTCGTCGAGGACGAGCGTCGCCACCGCCGAAAGGGAGAGCGCGTTGTGCGCGATGAGATCGAGCAGCCGGCCGGGCGTGGCCACGAGGATGTCCGCCCCGCCGCCGAGCGCCATCATCTGGGGATTGATGGACACGCCGCCATACACCACGAGGGTCTTCAACGCCGGCTCCGGCAGATAGCGCCCGTAGTCGCGAAACGCGTCGCCGATCTGTGCCGCCAGTTCGCGCGTCGGCACGAGGATGAGCGCGCGCACAAACCGGCCGCGCTCGCGCTGCACGCCGGACAGCCGCTGGAGGATCGGCAGCGCAAACGCCGCGGTCTTGCCCGAGCCCGTCTGCGCCGAGGCCCACACGTCGCCCCCGCGCAACACCGCCGGGATCGCCGCCGCCTGGATGGGCGTGGCCGTGGTGTAGTTGCGCTCTGCGACGGCCCGCACGAGCGGGGCTGACAGGCCTAGGCTGGAAAAAGACATCGCCGGACGATGACGCGCGGCCCGCGGAGTGGAAACGTTTATTCGCGCTCCGTTCCGGGCCGCCCGCCGCCGCTACTTCGCCGCGAGCGCGGCCTCGATGGCCTTGAGGACCGCGGGCGACTCCGGCTCGTCGCCCGAGTCGAAGCGCGCGACCACCTTGCCGTCGCGGCCGATCAGAAACTTCCCGAAGTTCCACTTGATGTTGCCGGGAAACGGCGAGCCCTTGCCCGCCAGCGCGGTGTAGAGCGGGTGGCGGTTGGCCCCGTTGACCTCGACCTTGTCGAAGAGCGGAAACGTCACGTGAAAGGTCGTGCTGCAGAACTGCTTGATCTCCGCGTTGGAGCCCGGCTCCTGCCCGCCAAACTGGTTGCACGGAAAGCCGAGCACCGTGAGGCCCTGCCCGGCGTACTTCTTGTACACCGCCTCGAGCCCCTGGTACTGCGGCGTGTAGCCGCACTCCGAGGCGACGTTGACGACGAGCAGGACGCGCCCCTTGTAAGGGGCGAGGCTGGTCGCCTTGCCGTCGATGTCCTTGACGGGGATTTCGTAGAGCGACTCGGCGCGGAGGGTCATCAGCGAGAGGCTCACCAGGAGGACGAGGCGGAGCAAGTTTCTCATACGGCTAACTGGCCCCGGGCCGGCCGCGCTGTCAAACCGCCCCGCACGATGCCGCGGTTCGGCGTTGATCCCGGGCCGCTTCGTCGTGAACGTCCGTCCGCCCCCCCACGTCGATGCCCCTCCGCCCGCTGCACACCGCCCTGCTGTCCAGTCTCCTTGCCGGCCTCGCGAGCCCCGCAGTCGCCCTGGACGTCTTCAACTACTCGCCCACCGTCAACGAGCGCTTCGACTCCGGCTTCGCCACCTCGCCCGTCGCCAACGCCAGCGGCTCCTTCATCGGCGCGGGCTTCGATTTTTCCGGCGTCGGCTGGCAGACCGCCGCGAGCGCCTTTTCGGTCACCATGATCACGGCGCAGAACTTCGTGACCGCCCGTCACGCCGCCCCGGCGCCCGGCTCGACCGTGACGTTCTTCAGCCAGGACGGTGTGCTCCGGACCTACACCGTCGGCTCCGTCTCGACGATCAGCTACAACGGCGCGAGCGCCGACCCCAGCGACCTCGTCGTCGGCACCCTGACCGCCGCGATCCCCGCGTCCGACCACATCGCCGCCTACCCGATCCTCTTCAACGGCACCGCCCCCTCCGCCATCGATCTCGCCGGCTACAGCGCGCCGACCATGCTGGTCTACGGCCAGGGCGGCCGCATCGGCAGCAACACCATCGACGGCTTCGTCAACGGCGACCTCTACCCGCTCGGCAACCCGAACGGCGTCGCCGACAGCCTGTACTTCCACATGGACTTCGACCCGATCACGGGTCAGGCGCAGGGCCAGGGCGGCGACTCGGGCAGCCCGACCTTCTCCACCGTCGGGGGCAGTCTCTCCCTCGTGGGCGTGCACTCGGCGATCGGGACCATCGGCAGCGATGCCGCCACGTTCGACAACTTCCTCGCCTGGCCGACGATCTTGGCGCAGATCAACGATGTTGCCGCCGCCAGTGGTCAGACGGTGGGCCTGACCGTGACCGCCATTCCCGAACCGGCCACGACCGCGGCTCTCGCGGGCGTGTTCGCCTTGGGCGCGGTCTGCTGGCGTCGGCGCCGCGCCGACTCAAAGTAACCCGCCTCGGTCGCTGACCTCAGGCCGCGTCCTGTTTCGGCTCGGTCTTGGCCGCCGTGCGGAGCGTCGGCTTGCGCCGGCCCGCGACGACCCCGGCGTCGATCACGACCTCGGTCACGTCGTCGCGCTGGGGCAGCTCGTACATCACCTCGAGCATGATGTTTTCCATGATCGCGCGCAGGGCGCGCGCGCCGGTCTTCAGCTCGATGGCCTTCAGCGCGATCGCCTTGACCGCGTCGGGCGTGAACTTCAGCCGCACGCCGTCCATCGCGAAGAGCTTGGAGTACTGCTTCACCATCGCGTTCTTCGTGCGGAGGAGAATCTTTTCGAGGTCGGCCACCTGGAGCTGGTCGAGCACCGAGACGACTGGCAGGCGGCCGATGAACTCGGGGATCATGCCGAACCGGATCAGGTCCTCGGGCGCGAGCGACTTCATCATCTGCTCGGGCTGGAGCGCCGCCTCGTGCTGCGCGGTGGCGGCGGAGAACCCCAGGCTGCGCGAGCCCATCCGGCGCTGCACGATGGCGTCGAGCCCGACGAAGGCCCCGCCGCAGATGAACAGAATGTTCGAGGTGTTGATCTGGATGTACTCCTGGTTCGGGTGCTTGCGGCCGCCCTGCGGCGGGACGTTGCACGTCGTGCCCTCGAGGATCTTCAGCAGCGCCTGCTGTACGCCTTCTCCGGATACGTCGCGCGTGATGGAGACGTTCTCCGTCTTGCGGCCGATCTTGTCGATCTCGTCGATGTAGATGATGCCGCACTCGGCCTTCTTCACGTCGTAGTTCGCCGCCTGGAGCAGGCGGAGCACGACGTTCTCCACGTCCTCGCCGACATAGCCGGCCTCGGTCAGCGTGGTGGCGTCGGAAATGGCGAACGGCACGTCGAGGATCTTCGCCAGCGTGCGGGCGAGCAGCGTCTTGCCGGAGCCCGTGGGCCCGAGCAGCATGATGTTGCTCTTCTCGACCTCGACGTCGTTGAACTCCGGGGACAGCGCGGCGGAGTCCTTCTGCGACTGGCCGGAGTCGAACATCAGCCGCTTGTAGTGGTTGTACACCGCGACCGACAGAACCTTCTTGGCGTGGTCCTGTCCGATCACGTGGTCGTCCAGTGTCTTCTTGATGTCCGAGGGCTTGATCAGCCGCACCGTCGGCTTGGCGTCCACCGCGGGCGTCTTCACCTCGCGGTCGATGATCGTCTTGCAGACGTTCACGCACGAGTCGCAGATGTACACGCCGGGCCCCGCAATGATCTTTTTGACCTCGGCCTGCGATTTGCCGCAGAACGAGCACAGGGTCATGCGCGCGGATTTAGCCATGGGTGCAGGTTGTCATTCGCCCCGCGGTGAGTCGAGGCGTAGTTTGCTTAGGACACTGGGTCTGGACCGGCGCCGGCTCAGGCGGCGCTGGGGACGACCTTCTGGACTTCGCGGGTGGATTCGACCACGTGGTCTACGATGCCGTAGGCCTTGGCCTCCTGCGCACTCATGTAGTAGTCGCGGTCCGAGTCCTTCTCCACCTGCTCGGCGGTCTTGCCGGTGTGCTTCGAGATGGTCTCGTTGAGCACCTTGCGCCAGCGGAGGATCTCGCGGGCCGCGATGGCGATGTCGGAGGCCTGGCCGCCGGCGCCCCCGCTCGGCTGGTGGATCATCACGCGGCTGTTCGGCAGCGCGAACCGCTTGCCCTTCGTGCCGGCCGCGAGGAGCACCGTGCTCATGCTGGCCGCCATGCCGAGGCAGTAGGTCACGATGTCGCACTGGAGGAAATTCATCGTGTCATAGATGGCCATGCCACCCGTCACGACGCCGCCCGGCGAGTTGATGTACAGGTGGATGTCCTTCTTGGGATCCTCCATCTGCAGGTAGAGCATCTGCGCGATCACCAGGTTCGCGACGTCATCATTGATCGGCGTGCCGATGAAAAGGATGCGATCCTTCAGCAGGCGCGAAAAGACGCTCATGGGTCGCTGGTCGCGCCCGTCCTTGTCCCAAATGGTAACGTCGTAGCTCACAGTGTGTTTTTGATTAGGTGGTTAATCGGCCGCTCAGGCCGTTGGCTGAATGGTTTTCACCGTAGCCTTGGTCACCAGGAAATCAACCGCCTTGTCGAAAATGATGTTCTGCTGCACCGCGCGGAGCTGCTCCCGGTCGGTCGTGAGGGTCTTCACGAGCTTCTCGGGCTTCTGCTGCGTGCGCATCGCCTCGCGGTAGATGAAGTTGTCGATGTCGCCGCTCTCGACCGTGAGCTTTTCCGCCTCGGCGATCTTGGCGAGGATGAGCTGCATCTTCACCCGGTTCGCGGCGGCCTTCTTGGCGCCCTCGAAGAGCTCCTTCTTGTCCTTCTCGAACTGCTCCTGCGGCACGCCGCGGCGCATGTTCTCCTCGATGAACTGGCGGAGCACGCTCTGGGTCTCGGCCTCGACGAGGGAGTCCGGCACCGGGAAATCGACCTTGGCCGACAGCGCCTCGGTCACCTGGCGGCGCTGCGCCGCGCGGTTCTGATATTCCTTCTGGCCCTTGAGATTGGCGCGGACCGAATTCTGGAGACCGGCGAAGTCATCGACCTGCTGGGCCTTGAAGAACTCCGCGTCGAGCGGGGGCAGCACGCGCTCGCGCACTTCCTGCACCTCGACCTTGTACACCGCCGTCTTGCCGGCCAGCGCGGGCACCGGGGCGAAGTCCGCGGGGAACGTGATGGTGACGTCCTTCTTGTCGCCGGCCTTCAGCCCGGCGAGTTCCTTGCCGAGGCCGGGGATGACGCCCTCGTTGGCGCCTTCGACTTCCTCCCAGGTCTGCGGGACCTTGCCGTAGATCTGCTTGTCCGCCGCGAGGTCCGCGATCGGCTGGCCGTCAATGGTGCCCTCGTAGGCCAGCTTCACGTAGTCGCTCTTCTGCGACGGACGGTCGGCGGCCTTGAAGTCCGCGCGTTCGCCGCGCAGGCCCTCGATCACGCCCTCGACTTCGGCGTCGGTGGCATCGGTCGGGGTGATCTCGGTCGGGAGATTGGTGTAGTCGGGCAGCGTGAACTCCGGGCGCACGTCGAGCGTGATCGTGATGGTGGCGGCGGCGCCCTTGGCGATCGTGCCCTCCTCGAGGTTCACGACGTTCAGCACGTCGAGCTTCTCCTGCTCGAGACCGCTGCGGTAGGCCTTGGCGACGACCTTCTGCTTGAACTCCTCGGCGATTTCCTTGGCGAAACGGCGCGCGATCATGTCAGCCGGCGCCTTGCCGGGACGGAAGCCCGGGATGCGGGCCTGCTTCGCAAATTCGCTGACCACCGCCAGGTGTTCGGCCTCGACCTCGCTCTGGTCGAGCGTGACGACGAGGCTTTTGCGGGTGGCGGAGATGCTGTTCTGTTGGACGTTCACGGGAGTGTGTGCAGACGGGTTTAGGTTGAGAGAATTGGTCACGCTACGTCGCGAGGGGTGTCGGTCAATGCCGGATTCTGCATGGGTGGTGCGACAGGTTTGTCATGGCGAGGAGTCCGCGCCGCGGACGACGTGGCCCTCCCTCTATGCTCGCCCGCCCGTCCGGTGAGACTGGACGCACGGCCAAAGGACCGATTGCCCCACCCCTTCTCCATGCTTGCGCGGGGGGAACGGCGGGCCTTTGGTCACCCGACTGATGCCGAGCCTCCGCCAACTCCTCGCCGCCCACGCGCCGGTGCTCCTGCTCGACGCCGCCTCCTCGCGCGTCCAGGCCGGCTGGCTCCCCGGCCCCGACCTTGCGCAGTCCCGCTGGGCCACCTCGGATGAGGAAACCGGCGTCGGTCTCTTCCGCAGTGTCGAAGCCCTCGGCGTCGACCTCGGCGCCGCCGGGGCGTTCGTCTTCTGCGACGGCCCCGGCTCCGTCCTCGGTATCCGCACGACGGCGATGGCGTTGCGCACCTGGGGCATCCTGCGGGCCCGCCCGATGTTCGCCTACTCCAGCCTCGCCCTCGTCGCCCACGCCCTCGGCCGCCCCGAGATCGGGGTGATCGCCGACGCCCGGCGCGAACTCTGGCATCACTATAATCTCGGCGGAAAACTGCGCCGCCTGCCCACGGCCGAACTCACCGGCGAACTCGTGATGCCCGCCCGGTTCCGCCACTGGTCGCAGCCCCCCGCCGGCCTGACGGAAGTCCCGTACGCCCTCGCCGACCTGCTCCCGTGCGTCGCCGACGCCGACCTCTTCCGCCCGACCGACGCCCCCGACGCCTTTTTGCACGAAGAACCCAGCTACGTGACCTGGACCCCGCAGATCCACCGCGCCCCCGCCGCGCCGTAGGTTTGCGTCAACCGGCCGGGCTCCTTGATACAAGCCTGACCTCCGCCGCGAAGCGCGCCCGCGATTCGCGAAGGAGAGCCGGAAGAGGTGCGATCTGGTCGGATTCACTTGGATTTGGCTGCGCTCTCCGTCACTCACGCGACAGAAAGTGCGAATGGGCCGTGCCTGCCATGTAGCAACGGTCTTGTTTTTGAAGAGGGCGAGGGGCGAGCCAAGGGGCAAGGCAGAGCCAAGCCGCCCGAGAGCAAACGGGCGGGTGGGAGCGCGAGTGCGATTAGCTCAAGCGCCGACGGCGGGGTCGGTACGCAG
>JAPLTR010000418.1 GCA_026398065.1 Verrucomicrobiota bacterium
CGCGCTCGACCGTCTTGGTCAGGAAATCGGCGGTCTCCGGATCGACGTTGTCCGTGAGCCGGAGCGCCGTCTGGAAGAGCTTTTTCTCCAGGACCCGCGCCGCGGCGTCGTCCAGGCCGAGGCCGGCCTGGGCCACCGTGCTGATGCTGGCCGCCATCTCGCGGTCGGACTTCAGGCCGTCCAGGAACTCCGCAAACGCGCTGTCGCGGAAACTCTTCGCGGAGTTCTCCGAGATGTAGCCGATATCCCACTCCGCGGCGAGTTGTTGGATTTGTTTCAACGTCGCGCCTTTCCGCCCGCCCTTGAGCTTGGCGACGGCGGCGCAGAAATCCCAGAATTGCTCCGGCGTGAGGGAGCTTTCGATTTTGGACGGCATGGTCAGAGGGCGCGGTTTACCCGGCGGGCGGCGACCGCTAAGAAACCGCCCGCCGGGATTTTTGCTTCCGCTACCTTGGCGCATCCGGCGCGCTCCCCAGCGCGCACGGAAAGTTGATGTGGGCCGAAAGCCATCACAGGCCGCGCGAGGCGAGGTAGTCGCGGCCGGAGGCCGTGATGCGCCATTCGCGATTTTCGGGAGACAGGGTCTTGTCGGCGATCGCCGCCATGCCCTTGTCGACCAGGTAGCTCATCTCCGCCGCGACCAGGCGGTCGTCGGCGTCCTTGAAACCGGCGAGCTTCGCCCCACGCACGAGGGTGGCGGCCGGGAGTTCGTCGCCGGCGACTTCGCGGAGCGCCTGCAGGAGGCAGATCCGAAACTGTTCCGTTGTCTGGGAGTTCATTTGCGGTTGGCCTGGTCACGCATGAAATTGGTGACCGAGCTGGTGAGGGTGCTGACGCTCTGGTTGATCTGCTCGACCTTGCCGTCGATCCTCGAGGTGAGTGCGGTGTTCGCGTCGATCTTCCCCTCGACTTTTGCGAGGTTATCCTTCGTGCCGGCGACCTCGGCCTTGAGCGCCTTGATGTCTCCGCCCTGGGCGGCCTGCTCTTCGTAGATCTCCGCTCGCCGCGCCGCATGGCGGCCCAGCTCGGCCTTGATCTCGGCCAGATGCTTCTCGTGATCGGCCTTGCTGACCAGGTCCGCTGCGGCCCTCACCTCAATGGGCTGGCCGGAGATCTCCGTTCTTTCGGCGCGGCCACTGAGCATCTTCCACAAAGCCACGCATGCGGTGATGCCGCCCACGACGTAGAACAGCACCTCCAGCCAGGTCTTGAGGGCTTCGGGTGAAGGGGACGTAGCAATTTCAGGAAGGAACATGGGTGAGAGATATACTCAGCCGACGGGCGCGGACGCGGCGGGCGGAAGCGTGGGCGGAAGTTTCGCGTTGAAGGCTTCCGGCTCGACGGCGGGTGAAGGCGCGGGCGCCACTGGCGGCGCAGCCGGCGGCGGGGGCGGCGCGGCGGGAACGGCCTTCTTGGCGCGCGCGGCGGGGCTCACGTCCATCGAAGCACCCTTGACCGTGATCAGAGACGTGCCAGTCCACGGCGTGTTCACCTCGGCCGTCAGGATGTCGAAAGAAATTTCGTTACCGCTGAGGACGAGCTTTTCGGCGCTGAGCGATCCGCCGACGCCGAGATTCTTCTGGGAAATGAGCACACTGTCGTAGTGCCCGTCGGGCAGATCGCGCAGCTTCCGCTTGAAATCGGCCACCGAGCCACAACCAGACGCCAACAGCGCGACGAGCGCGAACGGGATGATGAGGAGGTATTTTTTCATGTCGGGAAAGAGGATCGCGCAGATCGCGGCGGCGCAGAGCGCGGAGACGGCGAGGAGAATCTTCATGGGCGGAGATAGCTCAGAGGAGTGCGCCGCTGGGCTTCCGGACGGGTACTCCGCGGTAGTAGGCGTTAGTCGGATCTTCACAGGGCGGGATCTCGCCGCGCACGGGCGCGGCCTCCGGCACCACCACCACAGCCGGCGCACTCAGGCGCGGGGCCGCGGGCGTGGACGGGTTGGCCTG
>JAPLTR010000488.1 GCA_026398065.1 Verrucomicrobiota bacterium
GCGGGCGGTGCGGCCGGGGCGGGATGGTCGCGGTGGTCGTCGGGGTCGCCGAGGCCGGTGGCGCGGAATTTCCGGAGACGGTCGAGAATGAGGTCCCGGATCTCGGGGGCGTTGTCCACGCTGTGAAACACGGCGGTGTGCAGCGAATCGTCCTGGTGCTTTTGCGCGCCCTGCGCTCCCCCGCCGCCGCCGCCGGCGGATTGGACGCGGACATCGGCGAGGCCGAGGAGCCCCTGCACGGGGCCTTGCGTCACGACGACCTGCTGGAGGTTGGCGAAGCTCATGGTGAGCTCCTGCACATTCCAGACGCCGGTGCGAATGCGGAGGCTGCGGTCGGTGACGATGTACCAGCGCAGCTCGAAATCGAGGCGGCGCACGGCGTAGGTAAAGGGGATCTGCGCGAGGTAGAGCAGGATGCCGGCGATCTTGAAGGCCCAGATGAGCGGGAAGCTCCACGGGGGCAGCAGCACGGCCACCTCGGTCAGGTACTGTTTGAAGCTGTCCCAGTCGCGGAGGCGGTTCCGGTTGCGGGCGCCGCGCTCGGCGCGTTTGGCCGCCGGGGTGGCGGGGGCGGAGGGCGGTTGCACGACCGGCGGCACCGGGACGGGCGCGGGGGCGGCGGCCCGCGCCGCCCGTCCGGCCCGGGCGGCGTCCTCGACCTGGATCACGACGACCGTCCAGAAGATGATGCCGCCGAGGGCCAGGAGCTGGGGGATGAGCCAGCCGAGCAGGCGCAGGCGGAAGTAGTTTTTTCCCGCGCGGAAGACGCGCAGCGACGCGGGGTCGCCGGCGGGCGGATGGGGCTCGGCGGGGACCTTGAGCCAGTGCAGGACGAGACGGCGGGCGCGGTCGTACATCGGGGGCGGCGGGTCAGGCGCGGGGGCGGCGGGCGAGCTCCTCGCGGAGGGCGCGCAGTTCGGCGGCGGTTTCGCGGAGGGCGGCGGCGAGTTCGCCGGAGGGGACGGAGGCGGCGGCCGGTGCCGCGGCGGGGGCGGGCGCGTGGGGCGGGTGGTCCTTCACGCCGCGCATGCGCGAGTAGAGGAAGTCGCGGAGCGCCTCGTACTCCTTCAGGCCCTCGATGGTGAGCTCGGCGGCGGAGTTGCCGCTGGCGGTCTGCACGAGCACGCGGCCGAGACCGAGCCAGCGCTCGATGAAATTGGAGCGCAGGTGGATGTCCTGGATGCGCGCGTAGTTCACGATGATCTCGCGGCGGAAGAGGATGCCCCAGCTCATCGAGATGCCCTCGGCGCTGAACTTGTACCGCATGGTGTGGTAGCGGAAATACAGCGGCAGGATGACGACGGGGAAGAGGGGCGGGATGACGAGGGCCGTGAGCAGATAGTAGTGCCACAGGCTCGGGTTCGGGCTCTCTATGGCCAGAATCGCGGATTCGTCGGGAGGCGGGTTCACCCCGGGGATGAGAGCGGAGCGGAGGGTGGCGGGCAAGCGCGCCCGGGCGAATGCGGGCTTGCGACTTAATAGTTATCAACAAGGTTGGTCCGCATGAACCCCCTGGCTGTCTTTCCGGTCTCGATGCGTGTGATGGTCTGCTCGCTGGCGATGGCGGCGGGCGTGGCGGGGGCGGCGGAGACGACGAAGGCGGTGCGTCCACCTGAGACGACCCCGCTGACGTTGCCCGGGGCGGAGACGCACGTGTTTCGCGAACTGAAGCCGGACGCGCTGCGCCTGCACGTCTTCAAGCCGAAGGACTGGAAGGCGGGCGACCGGCGGCCGGCGCTCGTGTGGTTTTTCGGCGGCGGCTGGACGCGCGGCACGCCGGCCAACGCGACGGGCTTCGCGAAGTGGGCGGCGGACCTCGGGTGCGTGGGCGTGGCGCCGGACTACCGGGTGAAGGACCGCTTCGGCACCTCTCCCCTCGAGTCGGTGGCCGATGCGCGGGCGGCGGTGCGCTGGGTGCAGGACCATGCGGCCGAGCTGGGCGTGGACCCGCAGCGCGTGGTGGTGGGCGGCAATTCCGCAGGCGGCCACGTCGCGCTCTGGACGGCTATCGCGCACAAGCCTCCGGGCTCGGCGGAGGGCGAGGCCCCGAAATTCAGGCCGGCCGCGCTGCTGCTGACGAGCGCGGTGTCGGATACGTCCAAGCCGAAGGGATACACGCCGGGGCGCTTCGGGGACAATGCCGAGGCGCTCTCGCCGCTGCACCAGCTCGACGCGAAGATGCCGCCGATGCTGGTGTTTCACGGCGACGCCGACACGACGGTGCCGCAGGCGCAGTCGCTCGCGTTGCGCGACAAGCTGCTCGCGACGGGCAACACGGTGGAGTTCATCAGCGTGCCCGGCGGCTCGCACAATTTTGGCGGCGACCTGCCGGAGTGGAAGGAAAAGACCCGGACGCTGATGGCGGAGTTTCTGATGAAGGAGAAGCTGCTGCCGGTGGCGGCGCGGTGAGGGCGGAAGGGGGCGGCGAGGGCTACGACGCAGCACCGCCCGGACCGGAGATGGCGGGATCCAAGCTTGAGTTGCCGGGAGGTTGGCATTGGGATAGCTGTTTCCCCCGAGGTGATCTCGACCGCCCGCGCATTGGTCCAAAATGCGTGCGTGTTCAGGCTCCGGCCTCATTTCTCCCCATTCCGTGCAAGCATAGTCTGCCCCTTGGTTCCCCATGAAAATGTTCCAGCTATCCGCGTTGATGATCAGTTTGAGTTGCCTTGCCCAGACCGCCTGGGGCGGAGGCACGGTGCCGGCCGATGTGCCGGAAGTGGGCTTCAAGGCGAGACCGGTTCCGGGGACAACGACGCAGAGTAAACCCAAGGCGATCAATCTCACCATCACGGCGCAGGGGCAGATCCTCGCCAACGGGGAGGCGGTGGCGGAAGATCGGCTCGCCGGTTATCTGACCAAGGTGAAGGAGCGTTTCGGCGCCCTGCCGGTGCATCTCGCCGCCGACCAGACGCAGGCCCGGAAGCGGGCCTGGGTGGCCGAAGTGTGCGCGAAGGCCGGCCTCCCCGTACAGGCGGCCGGCGCGGGGAAGTAGGGCGGGGCAGCGCGCGGAGATTCCGCAGGCGCCCCGCGCGGCTGAGTCCCGGTCCCTAAAGGGGCGCGGCGGCCGCGAGGGCGGCGAACCGCGGATCCTTGCGCAGCAACTGCCAGTCAGGGTCAAGGAGGAGGTCGTGGCGTTTCCAGAAGCCTCCGGCCGCCTGCCGCCGGATGAGGTCGAGCGTCTCGTCGTTGCGGCCGGTGCGGATGAGGACCTGGGCGAGCGCCCGCAGGCCACTGCGCGCGGCGAAGAAAGGGTTCTCCTTTTCCGGCACGATGGCGAGGCAGCGGAGCGCGGCGGCCGAGGCATCGTCGTAGCGTTCGAGGCCGCAATAGATATAGGCGAGCGCGGCGTAGATCCGGAAGCCCCCCGGATGCTCGCGGCGGTAGGTCTCGGCCTCGACGAGGGCCTTTTCATATTCGGAACGGGCCTGGGCGCGATCCCCGGCGACCTCGTGGGCCCGCGCCCGCAGGTAGCTCACGGGCTCATAGTAGGTCTGGGAAACAAACGCGGACGCGGTGAGGTGGCTGAGCGCGTCCAGCGCGCCCGGGGCGTCGCCGAGGCAGCGGAGATACGTCGCGCGGAACCGCCAGTATTGGTCGGTGCGCGAGGCGGAAGGGATCGTGTCGAGGGTCCGGAGGGCGCCGGCGAAATCGCCGGTGGCGTTGCGCTGCACGACCGCCTGGTTGACGATCGCGTGGGCCCAGCCGGTCATGCGGTAGACCCGCTGGAAATTGGCCAGGGCCTGGGCGTAGTCCCCGCCCTGCTCGGCGATCACGCCGGCGAGGTTGATGACGTCGGCGTTCTGGCGGTCGGAGTCGACGGCGCGGTTGATGAGCTTTAGGGCGGCGGCGGACTGGCCGCGATAGTAGTGGATGAACGCCCGGACGACAAGCAGGTCGCTGTCATTTGGCAGGGTTTTCTCCGCCAGGGCCAGCTCGCGTTCCGCGTCCTTGAGATTGATCCAGTCGGCGAGGTACCAGTTGGCCAACGCGACGTGCGCCTCGCCGAGCGAGGCGTCAACGGCGAGGGCGCGGTCGATCGAGAGACGGGCGCTGGTGAGCGTCGACTCGGCCTCGCTGAAGCCGGCGGTGTAGAGGCGCACCAGCGCCTGGCCGTGGCGGGCCCAGGCCAGCGAGTAGGCGGGGTCGAGCCGGGTGGCCTCCTCAAAAAAGAAGATCGCCTGGCTGAGCGACTCCCGGCTCGGCGGCATGGTCTGGAAACCGCGGCCGCGCAGGTAGGCATCGTGGGCGGCGACGTTCTGGGTGGGGCGTTTCACCCGGAACCCGGGGGAGAGGCCGGGCTGAAGTTTCGCCGCGACCGCGAGCGCGATCTTTTCCTGGAGGGCGAAGATGTTGGACGATTCCCCTTCGAAAAACTGGTTCCAGACTTCGTACCCCTTGATGGCGTCGGTGAGCCGGACGCTGATGCGCAGCAGCGTTTCCGAGCGGCGCACGGTGCCCTCGATGAGGGTGGCGACGCCCAGCTCGCGACCGATCTGCTGGACGGGGAGCTTGCGGCCCTTGAACGCGTAGGAAGAGGTACGGGCGGCGAGGCGGAGCTGGGGATTCTGGGCGAGGGCGTTGAGGAGCTCCTCGGCCAGGCCGTCGCTGAAATAGTCCTTCACCGAGTCGTTCAGGATTTCGAAGGGCAGCACGGCGAGAGTGTGCTCATCGGGCTTGGGCTCGGGCGTGGCCGGAGCCGTGGCGGCCGCGC
>JAPLTR010000390.1 GCA_026398065.1 Verrucomicrobiota bacterium
GCGGGGGCGAGGAGTTCGGGGCGCTTTAAGGTGGGGGAGGGCGGCGGGGCGTTCATGTCAGGCGGCCGCCTTGGCGGGCACGGACGAGAGTATCCTCGTTTTGGCCGGGACCGCAACGTGCGGGGCGGCGTTGCGCAGTTCGGCGGCGAGCAGCACGGTGAGCCCGAAGAAGGCCACGGAGATGTACCCGATGATCGGATACCCGTTCAGGTGCCCGGTGGCGTCGCTTGTGACGAACCAGCCTGCGATGAGGTTGGCCAGGCCACTGGCGGCCTGTTGGAGGGCGGAGTTGACCGCCATGAAGCCGCCTCGATAGCGGCCTTCGACGGCATTGGTGACCATTGTCATCGCCGGGGCGAAGCGCCCCGACATCGTCACCATGAAAAATGCCATCATCGTACAGATAAACGTGATCGAGGAGAGCCCAAGGCGGGTGATCACGAGAGCGACAACACTGGCGCCGAGAGACAGCCAGGCGAGCAGCGTGAAACGATTCATATGGTCGCTAAGCCAGCCGATGATTGGCATCGAAAAAAACGTACAAATGCCACCCACGGCATAGGGGAGGGCGATTTGGGACTCGTTCAACCCCATGTTGGCGACCATGGAGGATGCCAGAAACGGGATCAGCGCGCCGCCCCCCATGATGAGTACCGCTCCGACGGCCAGCGCCTTGCGGTGAATGGAGTGGGTCAGGATCTCACGCATCTGGCGAATAGGTTCGTGGTCACGGACCGCAGTGGGCAAATGAGGCAAAGCCAGCGAAGATACGACGAGGTTCACGGCGGCACACCCGGCCACGAGAAAGAAGGGCGCGTGCCAGCCAAACAACCCCGTCAGAAACAAGCTGAACCAGATGCCTAGGACGGATGCCACCGGGAAGGCGGCCATCACCACGCTGTTGGCCCGTCCGCGTCGCTCTGGCGGAATTACGTCGGCCACCATCGCGTTGACAAGTGACCCGGCCAGCCCGCCGAAAGCGCCAGCAGCAAATCGTGCCGCCAAGAGCCAATGATGAGTGGGAGCGAAAGCGCAGGCGACGGTCGCGAAAGCGAAGCCGGCGTAGGTGATGAGCAGCGCGCGTTTGCGATCAAAGCGGTCCATGAAGAATCCGCCGATAAAACCGCTGCCGGCGGCCGCGAAAGCGTAAGTCGCAACCAAGTGGGTGAACTGCTCGGGGGTGATCGCAAAGACCCGCATGAGCTGCGGCCCAAGGGGCATCATGATCATGAAATCCAGCACGTGCGTGAACTGCACCGCTCCCAGGGCCAGGAGGGTGGTGATTTCGCGACCCTTGGTCAGGGCATGATGCTGCGGCGCGGTGGACATGAACGACGGGAGCGTTGGTCTTTTTCTGAAAAGCGCAATTGTCGCCGCACGGGTCAGATCCCCGTGCCGTCGGCGTCGATGTCGGGCTTGGCCGGGGCGGTCACTGGCGCGGCGGAGAAACCACCCGTGCGCGCATGATCGCGGAGGAGGCCGAGAAACTGTTCCGCTCCACGGCTTTGGTAGCGTTGGAGGTGGCGGATCACGGCGATCTCGCGGGTGGGGGCGGTGCCAGAAATGTGGAGATAGATCAGGTGGCCCTCGTCCTCGTGCGTATGGGCGACCTGGGGTAGGATGGAAATTCCCAAACCCATCGAAACGAATAGCTTGAGCGTGGCAATCTGGGCACAGCGATAGCCAACCTTCGGCACGAAGTTATGGTCGCCGAAAAAACCCTGAATCTGGATCGCGAGCGTGCTGGAGTCGCCCATGGTGACGAAGGTCTCCTCGGCCAGGTCGGCGATATCGATCTCCTTGCGGCTGGAGAAAGGATGATTTTGCCCGACGACGAGCAGGAGCGGTTCGGTCATGAGCGGCTCGATCGAGATGCGGGGGTCTTTGATCGGCAGGGTGACGACGGCGAGATCGAGCTCTCCTTCGACGACGCCGCGGACCAGAGACGGACGGAAGTCCTCGCGGGCATGGATGAGCAGATTCGGATGCTTCACCCGGCAGTCGGCAATCAAGGGAGCCAGCAGGTACGGCATGATGGTGGGCACGGCACCGACGGTGATTTTGCGGTCGAGAGAGGGGCTGTCGCTCAGTTCTTTGGCGGCGTTTTCGACCTCGAACAGGATCCGGCGGGCACGTTCGAGAAAAGTGGCACCTGCTTCCGTGAGCACGGCCTTGCGCCCGAGACGGTGAAAGAGTTTGTGCCCAATTTCGCGTTCAAGATTTAGAATCTGCTGACTTAGAGATGGTTGAGTAATATGGCTGCGCTCGGCTGCCCGGGTGAAATTACCGGTTTCGGCGACAGCGACGGCGTAGCGGAGTTGGGCTAGTTCCATAGGGATAAACAATGGTGGCGATAGGAAAGCACGATTTCAACTATTGAAAGAAGTGTCGTATACTCTCCCACGTCGAACTCCTCGTGAGCCGACCAACCAAAGACAAACCAATGAAAAACGACACCATCACCCTAGCGGCCCTCCTCGGCACCATCGTTGCCAGCGCCGCGTTTCTGCTTTCTTCCCAGGCCCAGGTCAGTGTGGAAGCCATCGTTGGCTACGGCAGCGTGATCGCGCTGCTCGGAGTCGCCGCGCTGGAATACCGCATTAGCTGGAAATGGCTCGGCGGCCTCTAAGTTGAGGCCGAAGAGATAGAAAACCCTGCAACAGGGGCTCGGGCTTACGCCCGGGCCCCTTTTTATTTTGCGAGTCTGCCCCCCGCCCTACCTTGGTTAAAATCGGGCGTTTGAGGGTTTATGGCAGAGCAAGGACGAGCTTTCGTTTCATAGGAAAAAACAATGGCGGCGATAGGAAAGCACGATTTAAACTATTGAAGGAAGTGTCGTATACTCTCCCACGTCGAACTCCTCGTGAGCCGACCAACCAAAGACAAACCAATGAAAAACGACACCATCACCCTAGCGGCCCTCCTCGGCACCATCGTTGCCAGCGCCG
>JAPLTR010000664.1 GCA_026398065.1 Verrucomicrobiota bacterium
ACCTCGCCCGCCTCGGACCGGACGCTCCCGCCGACGGCGCCGCGCTCGCCCGGCTCCGGGCGGTCGGCGCGGGCGCCGCGCAGTCGCTCCCGGCGCTGCGCCAGGCCCTCGCCACGGGCGGCCCCGCGGGCCTGGCCGCGGCGTTCCGCCCCGTGCTGCAGGATCCCGACACCGGCCGGGCGCTGGGCGCGTTCGCCCTGAAGCTCATGCCCCACCTCATGCCGCCCACCGAGGGCGACCCGGCGCTCTGGCAAACCCTGCTCGACGAGTTCGCCGAACTCTGCGCGCTGATGCAGGCGGTCGGGGAGCCCGGCCGGAAATAGTGGCGGCCCCCGCCTTCAACCGGCCGCGGCCATCGCCGCCGCGACCACCGTGCCCACGGTCTCGTGCCGGTTGTAATAGTCGTAAATCCGACGCCGCTCGGCGACCGGTGCCGTGAGCGCCCGCTCGCACGCGGTCGCGAGCGCCGCCAGGTCACCGTGCGGATAGCGCAGCAGCAGCGCCTCGCGGTGCAAGTCTTCCAGCCGTCCGCCCGCCGCCGAGTCCTCGGAGACCGGCACGAGCCCGAGGCAGCCGGACCAGAAGGGACGGTCCGTGTGCGTCGCGCTCATCCCGCGCGTGGCAAACTTCCGCCCTTCCGGGCAGAGGCTGACCTTGAAGCGCTCGGCCAGCCGGTGGCGCTCCCCGACCGGGAGGGAGTGGTCGTGGATGGCCGTGAAGCGCGTGCCAAACTTCGCGCGGAGAAAATCGATCTGCCGGCGCCGGTGCGGCGTGAGGCCCATCTCGGAGCCGAGAAACACGATGTTTTCCTCCGGGGCCTCGACGAACGGCGTCGCAAAGGGCAGCGTGTTCGCCACCCAGCTGCGGTGCAGCGTCCGGCAATCGGCGCGCAGCCAGGCCGCGCCCGCGGCATCGAGGGGAGACTCGTCATGGATCAGGACGTCGAGGTGCGGCGCGATCTCGCGGAAGCACGGCATCTCCCGGCTCGCCTCGTCGAAGGCGTAATAGAGGATCCGCACGCCCTGCTTGCGGAGAAAGCCGAACAGTTTTCCCGCCGTCGCCTTCAGGGCCTGGGGCTGGTGGGCCATCACGATGAGCCAGCGCTCCTCCCCCGGGGCCCGCGGCGCCTTGACCAGGTCGAGCAGACCGGGAATCCCGCACACCCAGGCCGGGAGAAACTCCAGCCCGGCGTGGGCCATCGCGGCAAAGGCCCGGGCGTTTTCCCCGTACCAATCGCAATCGAGCCGGGCTTTCGTGAGCAACGAGGCATCCCGCGGATCCGCCACCAGGGGACGGAGGTCGAGCGTCGGCAGCCGCGCCAGATAGTCCGCCGCAGGCTCGAGGCCCTGCGCCCAGGCATTGAAGTAGCATGCGCGCACCTGCGTCGTCCCCGGAACGGAGGCCCGGGGCACATCGCGGCCCCCGTCCACCGGAGCCGGTAAAACTGCATCGGCGGGCCTCACCCAAAGACCTCCGTTTCTTTCCACCCATTCATGGTCGGTCACGCCACCCCGGCCCTCAGCCCAGCGACTCGATCGCCGCCAGCGCTTCGGCCAGGCGGTGAAACCGTTTGCCGATCACCTGATAGTGGGGTTCGTCCGCGCCGCATTCGCTGAAGGTGAGGTACGACCGCTCGTGCGCCCAGCTGTTGAAACACAGCCGCACATGCAGGTTCGCCGTCCGCGCGAGCAACTCGGGCAGGCTGGCAAAGAAGCGCCGGTAACCGGCGACATGGCGGTTTTCGCAGATATAGGCCTTGCGGTAGCCCATCGCGACCAGCTGCACCAGCGGCTGCGCGCGCAGGTAGTCGAACATCGCGTGCGTGCAGCAGGCGGTGTTCAGGCAGAAGATGTCGTCCACCACGATGAGGCCGCCGCCCGTGAGGAAACGGCGGGCCAGATCGAGATCGGAGTACACCCCGTCGTAGCTGTGCTCCCCGTCGATGTGCGCGAACCGGATCAACGGCACCGCCGGCGCCAGCACGGTCTCGCGCCACTTGTTGACGGCCATGGAATCGAGCACGTGGAACACGAGCTTGTCCGGGCTCACCTTGGCAAACTGCTCGATCGTCCGCCGGTTCGCGTCCGCGTCCTGCATGGGATCGATGAGGAAGAGCCGCTCCTTCTCTTTCAGGCCGGTCGCCAGCAGCGAGGCGGTCCCGGCCCGGAAAACGCCGATCTCCAGCATGTCGCCCTCGATGCCCAGCTCGCGCTGCCGCTGCAGGAGCTGCGCGAGGATGTGGACGGTCGGGTCCCCCAGTTCGGTGATGCGGCCGAGCTCGGCCTTGTACCGGGCCGCGATTTCGGGGACGGAGGGAGAGGGAGGGATCATAGATTTAGGGAGGTGGCGGGGGCTCAGACTAGGACGGGCGGACGCTGCGCCGTCACTGGCGCGTCGCCGTCCTTGGTGGCGGCGGCGAGGACGAGTTCCTGGAGAATCTCCTCCAGCCGGTCGACCGACGCGGCCGTGGTGAAGCGGAACGCATCCGCCTGACCGGCGAGGGCGATCGCCGCCGCCCGGGCCGGCTGGTCGTGGACAAAGGTGAGCTTCGCCGCCAGGTCGAGGGAGTCCTTGTTGCGGAAGAAGAGCCCGGTCTCGCCATCGCGGATGATGTCGAGCGCGCCCCCGTTGCCGCTGGAAATGACGACGAGGCCCGCCGCCATCGCCTCGATCTGGGTCTTGCCGAACGGCTCCTCGAACACGCTCGGAAACACGAGCACGTTGCTCCGCGCGTACAGGGCGGCGAGCTCCTTCTTCGCCAGGAAACCCGGGAAGCGCAGGCGGTCCGCAAAGCCCTGCTTGGTGGCAAACGCCCGCAGATTCTCCAGGTACTCGGGCGACGTGGTGTCGCCGGCAAAGGTGCATTCGAACGGGATGCCGGCCTGCTGCAGATGACCGAGGGCGTCCATCAGCACGTGGGCGCCCTTGTACGGCATCAGCAGGCTCGCGAACGCGATCCGCAGGACCTCGCGCTGCGGCGCAAACGCCCGGAAATACTCGGCCAGCGGCGAGCCCGGCGGCAGCACGGCGTAACGCGAAAACGGATACCCCTTCGCGCGCAGGTTCCCGTTCACCCACTCGCTGCAGCCCGCGAGACAATAGAGCGGCGACTTCGGCGCCTGGGCGGGCTCGAAACCCGGGGTGGCGTTGCCCAGCCGGTGCAGCACGGGGAGCCCCTGGTTGAGCAGCTCCTGCACGAAGAAGTGTCCGACGAAATCCAGATTGCCCGCGATCACGACGTCGGGGCGAAACTCCTTTGCGGTCGCGAGCACGAGCTGGTGGTTGGCGCGGACGATCTCCCGGCGTTTGTTCAGATCGGGTTCGGCGACGGCGGCGCCGTCCTTCCAGTCCCCGCACAAGCGCAGGGTCCGGCGCACATGGGTCTCGAAGGCCGCATGTTCCGGCGTCGGCTTGCGGACCAGCTGGGGCAGGTCGGCGGTGAGCACGAGCACGGTGTGCCCGCGCGCCGCGAGCTCGCGGCCGAACTCCCACATCGTCCGGCCGTAGCCGCCCATCTCCTGGGGCGGCAGCAGATTGGTCACGATCAGGATCCGCCGGGGCAGCTCGGTCGTCGGCCGCGCCGACCAGCCCGCCCGGTGGCGGTAGGTCGCAACGGCGGGATGTTCGAGCACGCCCTCCGCCTCGAGGCTCTGCAGCAGTTCCAGTGTGTCCTTCCCTCCTCCGGTCACGCGATGCAGTTCGCCCAGGGCGCAATACGCATCGGCCAGCCGGCCCTCCTTCATGAGTAACTCGGCCAGGGCGAAATAGGCCGAGCGGTTGTTGCGGTCCTCCGCAATCGCCCGCTCCGGACCGGTGGCCACCTCGGGGGAGGCCACGGCAGTCTCCGCCACCGCTTCGCCCACGCCCTCGGCCGGACGTCCCTCGGCCGCGGCCAGGAGCAGTCCCTGCAGGCGCTCGATCGAGCGACGGCGCGAATAGTTTTCGCTCACCCGCGCGCGAAACGCGCCGCCGAGTTTCGCGGCCAGCGCCGGATCGTTCGCGAGCCGGAGCATCGCGACCGCCATCGCCTTCACGTCCTTCTCGGTGCCGAGCAATCCGTCCACGCCATCGCGCACGGCATCCGGGATGCCGGCGTGCTTCGTTGAAATCACCGGGAGCCCGTGAGCGCCCGCCTCCAGCACCGCCAGGGGCAGGCCTTCGCTGTCGCCGTTGGCCGCCGTCACGCTGTGCTGCACAAAGATTCCGCTCTCCGACATGTGGCGTGAGACCTCGGCGCGCGACTGCACGCCGGCGAAGGTCACCGCCGCGGCGATGCCCTTCTTCGCCACCCATTCGCGGCAGGCCGCGAGCATGGGGCCGTCGCCGATCATGGTGAGGCGCGCCGTCGGCACGCGCTCGACCACCGCGCCAAACGCCGTGAGCGTGACGTGCGGGGCCTTCTTTTCCACAAACTGGCCCACCGCCCCGAAGCGCGTCCCGGCCGTCGCGGGATCGGCCGGCTGCGCGACCTCCACCGACAGCCAGCGCTCGAGCAGTTCGCGGCCAAACGCGTCCACGCCGTGGAAATGCACCACGTACGGCAGCGCCGCCTGCTCGCAGGCCTCGTGCACAAACGCGCCCATCAGTCCGGTCTCCACCAGCGCCACGCGGGCGCCGCACTGACTGAGGAATCCGGCGAGCGCCGCCGAATACTCCTGCCAGAGCCCGGCCGGCAGCGCTCCGCCGGCCGCCACCGCCGCCGACAGCTTCTGCTCCAGCGCCTCGGGCAGCACCGATTGGCCGCCCGCGAGAAACCGCGGAAACGGATGCCCATAAAGCAATGTGGTCTGCCGGCTCACGAACTTCACGTGGTCCTCGAGGAAAGTCTCGGAGTAGTTGTGCTCGGCAGCGCGCACGATCACCACGGGCAGATCGCTGGGCTCGACCTCCGGCGCCGCGGGCTGCGCGGCCGCGGTCGCCGCGGCGGGCACGAGGGCCAGGCCGGACCAGCCGGTCGCCATCGTGTTGCCGGCCTTCGGGTCGGCGGGCAGTTCGTCGGAGTTGACGAGCTGCTGGTAGAGCGGCCAGAGCTGCTTGGCCCACTGGTTGCGCGCCTCGGGCGTCAGCGGCGAACGCTTCAGCCACAGGCCCATCACCTGGGCGAGGCTGGCGTTCCACCCGCTCATCGCCTGGATCTTCACGCCGGTGAAGCCGGCCTCCGCGAGGAGCTTCTCCAGGGCGAAGGGCGTGTAACGGAAAAAGTCATACGGCGCGTAGTGCAGCGG
>JAPLTR010000730.1 GCA_026398065.1 Verrucomicrobiota bacterium
CGATGACGGCGATGAGCGCAGCCGTGCCGAACACCTGGAGTCCACCGAGGCCGAGCAGCTGGAGGCGGAGTTTCCAGAGCAGCGCGGGCTGGAGTTCGAGGCCCACGAGAAACAGCATCATCACCACGCCGAACTCGGCGATGTGCATGACGTCGCCGCCCGCCTCGCCGACGAGGTTGAACACATGCGGGCCGATGAGAACGCCGGCGAGGAGGTAGCCGAGCACGGAGCCGAGGCCGAGGCGCTTCGCGAGCGGCACGGTGATGACCGCGGCGACGAGGTAGATGAAGGCGTGGAAGAGGAGGGAGTCCATGCGGGGAGGGTGTCGCGGCTAGGCGGAAACGGGCGGGCGGCCGTCGCGGAGGGAGGCGAGGAGTTCCGCGTAGGCGGTGGCGTGGGCGGCGAGGGCGGTCTCGTCGGTCAGGTGGACGGTGCCGTGGACCACAAACGGATCGAGCCAGCGCATCCCGCAGAGCAGGGCCGTCTGCTCCATCGGGGCGAGGAGTTCGCGCATGGTGAAATGATTGTGCCCGGCGCGGGAGTAGGCGTGCGCGCCGCCGCCGGTGGAGATCGCGGCGAGGAGCCCCTTGCCCCGGAGCCGGTCGCCGCCCTCGCCGTAGGCGAAGCCGTATTCGAGCACGACGTCGAGCCACTCCTTCAGGAGGGCGGGGCCGCTGTACCAATAAAACGGATACTGAAGGACGACGACATCGTGGGCGGCGAGCAGCGCCTGCTCGCGGGCGACGTCGACGTGGAGGTCGGGATAGGCCTCGTAGAGGTCGTGAAAGGTGATGCCATCCACCTCCCGCGCGGCGGCGGCGAGGCGGCGGTTGACCCGCGATTTCTGGAGCGCGGGATGGACGAAGAGGACCAGGACACGGGCGTGCACGCGCACAGGCGTAGCGAGAAGCCCGACCCCGGCAAGCCGCAGACGGAAATCAAGCAGACCGGGTTCATCGGTCCGGTCTGGATGAATGCGGTGGGATTGCGTTTTGCACGAACGGGATTGTTCCCCGGGAAAATTTCAAAAGAACGCGGTGGCGGTCGCACTCGGGCGGCCCGGGGAAGTCGGTGGCGGGCATGAAAACCAAATTCGGACCGGCGGGCTGGGTTCGGACGGCGCTGGTGCTCGGTGCCGCGGCGGTGGCGCCCTCGCTCTCCGCGGCGGGACGGTGGGCGACGTTGGAGGCCATTCATCAGATCGAGAACCCCAAGGAACTCTCCCGGCCCGGCGCGCACGGGGAACTGGGGGCCTATCAATTCCGGGAGTCGACGTGGCGGATGCACACGAGCGAAGCATTTGTCCGGGCGCTTGATCGGGCGGAATCGGACCGGGTGGCGGTGCGGCACTATGACTGGCTGAAGCGGGGGCTGGAGCGTGCCGGACTGGTTGCCTCGCCCTACAACATTGCGCTGGCGTGTAACGGTGGGCTGGCGGCGACGGTGACGGGCCGGGTGATTGCGGCCAGCCATGACTACGCCCGGCGGGCGGAGGCGCTCGCGGAAATCTACGACGGACGCCGCAACGCCGTGGCGCTGGGTCGCGGGCTGGGCAGTGACTGAAATCGAACCAGTATTACCGACCGAGCGCGTGCTACGCTGGGCTCATTCGACCCGCTTATGACGCCCTCGCGCGGCCTGGCCGACCGCCGGGGATTTTGCGCTCGCCTATCACGGAAAATATCTTAAATCTTTGACTTACGGGAGTCCATGCGGTTCGGGCGGGTCAAAAATGACAATTTTCGTTCTTGCTCGGGCAAGATAGATGCATCAACTCCTATCACCATCGCGCGGTCTCCAAACATTTATACTATGAAAACTCGTTCCCTTATTCTCGCTGCCCTGATCGGACTCACTTCGCCCATGGGGTTCTCCCAGACGGCGGAAGAGGTTGCCATCGCCAAGGTTTCGGAGGACGTTAAGGCTGCTCCGGCCAACGCCGCCGCGATCGTCGCCGCTGCCGTCAAGGCCAATCCCGGCGCCGCCGCCGCCATTGTTTCCGCGGCCGTCGCTGCGGCACCGGCCCAAGCTGTCTCCATCACGAATGCAGCCATTGGGGCTGCTCCTCAGGCGGTCATCGCCATCACCTCGGCCGCTGTCGCGGCTGCCCCGGCGCAGGCTGCGGCGATCACCACGGCGGCCGTGACTGCCGTCCCGGCGCAGGCTGCGGCGATCACCAAGGCGGCCGTCGCGGCCGCTCCGGCCTCGGCCAAGGCTGACATCATCGCCGCGGGTGTGGCGGCTGCTCCGGCGGATGCGAAGGCGAACGTGCAATCGGTGGCTGATGCCACGGCCCCGAAGGGCAGTGACCCGGTGAGCAACAACTCCCCGAGTTCTCCGACGAACCCGGAAAACAGCATCAGCGGTGGCGGCCCGACGACCTGATCCGAGTACTATTTTGCCAAAGCCGACCCTTTCGGGTCGGCTTTTTTTTGTACATTTTACTTCGTCGCGAGCGGCCGGCTGGCGCGAGCGCCGTGTCGGGCGAACGGGTGGTCACGAAGTCACCGCGCCTCAGGACGAGAGCGTCGCAGTGACACGCCTCACCGGTGGACGGACTTAACACCGACGGAATCCCGAACTGACACTCCGGCCTGAGCGGCGCAATCGTCCAGCGATCGGGTCTACTCCAAAAAGGTGCCCTGCTTCGGGGCCTTGGCGGCGCGCTTCGCCGCCTCTTCCTCGGGCGTGGCGGTAAGATGGCGAGGGGGCCTGGTGGCTTTTTGCGCCACGGCGCCTTTCCGGTCGGCGACAATGCGATCGCAGATCTGGTGGATGTGCATGCGCAGCCACTGGGCGGTGCTGCTGGTGGCGGTGTAGTCGGCCGGGCCGTAGCCATGGATGCGGCCCGACTGCAACAGGCCGTCGTTCTGCGCGAACTCCTCGGGCTTGTCGGGATTGTAGACCGCGTAAGCGCGGCCGCCGCCAGCCTTGACGACCGCGAAGCTCGGCACGTCGCTCGGGCCGTCGGCGATGTAGATCATGTTTTCGATCGGGATGCGCCGGTCCTCGGCCTTCATCTTCGAATTCACGTCGATGCTGGCGTCCTTGTTGGTGCCCTTGTTGATCTCGAAAATGGCGCGGGTCTTGCCGGTGTTGTCGATGACCATGCCGATCTGCGCGATCTCCGACGCGGCCTCGAGAGGCATCTCGTTCTGCTTGAGGAAACCGGGCTGGAGCGGGTTTTCGATGAACTCGCAGGCCCAGACGCCGTCGATGTACTTGGCGATGGCGCTGCCGCGGATCATTTGGGCGATGCCGGTGCTGACGACGTAGTGCTCGAGGGTGATGCCGTGGTTCTTGTACTCGGCCTTCTCGCTGACGAACGACTTGGCGCGGTCGAAGAATTCCGGCAGGCCCGGGTAAAACTTGATGTCGGCGCCGCACTCGAAGAGGATCTTGTTGTTCAGGCCGCGCAGCGGGCCGGACAGCGTGTAGGTGAGCAGGTGGTTGAGGTAGCCGAGTTCGCCGGCGAGATGGTACCCGCGCTTGCGGTACTGCCCGATCAGCGCGTTGGTCTCGGCCCAAAAGTTGGCCTCGTCGACGCCGTAGCGCCGAAAGAGGGGGGACTGCATGTATTCCGGGATTAAGGTCTTGTCGAAATCCCAGATGCACGCGATGGTGTTCTGTGTGAAGAGTGTCGTGGCCATTGCTGATCAGCACCGTTAGGCAGAGTTGCCTAGCGAAACGATTCGCGCGATTGGAGCCTGATCCCGGGGCCCGCGCAATTCGCAAATCGCCGCCCGCGCCTTTCCTGTATCCATGGAAGAACTTCCCGCCATTTCCCCGTTTCAGCGTCGCCAGGACGAACTAGCCGCCCAGATGGCGGAGAACTCCTTCTATGCCAATCCGCGGCGGGCGGCGGAGGTGACGCGCGAGCACCAGAAGCTCACGCAGCTGGTCGCCAACCATGCGCTCTACCAGCGGGTGGCGCGCGAGATCGCGGAGGCGCAGGCCTTCGGCAAGGACGCGAGCGCGGACGCGGAGCTCAAAGAGCTGGCCGCGGCCGAGCTGCCCGAACTCCAGGCCCGCCTCGGGGAGCTGCGGCGGGAGGTGCTTCTCGCCATGATCCCGCCGGACCCGACGGACTCGCGCAACACGGTGATGGAAATCCGCGCCGGCACCGGCGGCGACGAGGCCACGCTGTTCGCCGCGGACCTGTACCGGATGTATTCCAGGTACGCCGATTCGCGCGGGTGGAAGCTCCAGCCGATGAGCAGCAGCATGTCGGAGCGCGGCGGATACAAGGAGGTGATCTTCCTGATCACCGGCACCGATGTCTACAAGCAGCTGAAATTCGAGAGCGGCGTGCACCGCGTGAAGCGCGTGCCCGTCACCGAGGCGAGCGGGCGCATCCACACCTCGACCGTGACGGTCGCGGTGCTGCCCGAGGCGGAGGAAGTCGATGTGAAGATCGACCCGCAGGACCTGGAGATCACCGTCGCCCGTGCGAGCGGCCCGGGCGGGCAGGGGGTCAACACGACCGATTCCGCCGTGCAGATCGTGCACAAGCCCACGGGCCTGCTGGTGACCTGCGCGGACGAGCGGTCGCAGCTCAAGAACAAGGCGAAGGCGCTGACGGTGCTGCGCTCGCGCCTGCTGAAGCGCCGGGAGGACGAGGAGCGCGCGAAGTACGCGGCCGCCCGCCGCAGCCAGATCGGGTCCGGCGACCGCAGCGAGCGCATCCGCACCTACCACTATCTGCAGAACCGCGTGACCGAGCACCGCATCGGGCTCACGCTCTACTCGCTGCCGCAGGTGATGGAGGGCGACATCGAGCCCATCATCGCGGCCCTGCAGAAGGCGGACCACGACGAACGGGTCGCGGCGCTCACCGGGCAGGTTTACGTTGCCACGCGGGCGAACATCAACGACGAGGATTGAGATGCCGCCGACCATCCTGGAGATCATCAAGAAGACGACGGATTATCTGGCGGCCAGGGGCGTGGAGTCCGCCCGGTTGAACGCCGAGCATCTGATCGGGCACGCGCTCGGCCTGAAGCGCATGGCGCTGTACCTCCAGTTCGAGCGCCCGCTGACGGAGCCGGAACTGGAAAAAATCCGCCCGCTGGTGAAACGCCGGCACCAGCGCGAGCCGCTGCAGTATATTCTGGGCGAAACGGAGTTCCACGGCCTCAAGCTCAAGGTCGACCGTCGCGCGCTCATCCCGCGGCCGGAAACCGAACTGCTGGTGGAACTGGTCATCGCAGCCTGCGTGAACCCGCCGGCGGCGATCCTCGACCTCGGCACCGGCAGCGGGGCGATCGCGCTGGCGCTGGCCCAGAAATTCACCGCGGCGAGTATCACGGCGGTGGATACCAGCGACGACGCGCTGGCGCTGGCCCGGGAAAACGCCGCGGCCACGGGCCTGGCGGAGCGGGTGGTGTTCTTGAAATCCAACTGGTTCGAGACGGTGCCCCCCGAGGCCCGGTTCGACCTGATCGTCTCCAATCCGCCCTACCTGAGCGCCGAGGAGACGGCGGCCACCACCCCGGAGGTTCGGGGGTATGAGCCCGCCGGTGCGCTGACGGCGGCCGAGGGCGGGCTGGCGGATCTACGCGAGATCATCCGGAAAGCGCCTCAATTTCTGACGGTGGGCGGCCTGCTCGCGATGGAGACGGGCATCGCCCAGCATGCCGAGTTGCTCCGCCTCGCGACGGAGGCGGGGTTCGCGCGGGTGGAGTCCAAGCAGGATTTGACGGGGCGCGACCGGTTTGTGCTGGCGTGGAAGTGATTTCCCGACGCCGTCTCGCGGTAGCCGAACGCGTTAGCGTGCGGCCATGTCAAACCCGTCGGGGATAGACCCCGCCCTGCGGCCTGAGCTCAGCCGCCGCTGGCGGCGGTGAGGGGTGGGCGGCTGGCGGCCCAGAGTTCCTTGTTGGCGCCGAGGGTGACGGCATCGCCGACGATGCGCAGGGTCTCCCGGAGGTGGACGTCCGCCTTGATGTAGGTGTCGTTTTCCTCCTCGGTCACGTCGTCGTCGTCGGGCTCGCCATCCTTGTCCGCGTCCTTCTTGGCCTTGATGCGGGGAGGATTGGGCGGACCGAGGCGGAATTCCTTGAAGGTGTAGTCGTTCTTCGCGAGGAGCTTCTTTTCGGCGTTCATCGACTTGCGGAAGGCGTCGTCGGCCTCCTTCTGTTTCTTCCGTTCCTCGAGATTCACCGAGATGAGCTTCTGGTCCTGGCGGGCCTTGAACCACTCGATGTTTTTGCGCAGGTAGGCGAACTCCTCGAGCTTGGACTGGCGCTCCAGGCTGGACTGGCGCAGGGGGGTCAGGACCTTGGCATCGAGGGGCGCGCCCTCGAACACGCTGGTCGGGATCTTGTCCCAGACGAGGGCGTGCGGGAGGTCGCCCTCGCCGATGCCGGAGATGAAGTTGCTCACGGAGGGGAGCACGATGTCGGGGATCACGCCCTTGAGCTGGGTGGAATCGCCGCTGGGCAGGTAGTACTTCTGGATGGTGAACTTGGCGGCGCCCGTCTTGGCGGGCGAGCCGTCCTTGTTCGTGGCGTAGGCGAGCGCGCGGGAGAGCTGCTTCATCTCGACGACGGACTGGACGGAGCCCTTGCCGTGGGTGGAATTGTCGCCGACGACAATCGCGCGGCCGTAGTTCTGGAGGGCGCCGGTGACGATCTCCGAGGCGGAGGCGCTGAAGCGGTCGACGAGGACGGCGAGGGGGCCGGTGTAGGCGATCCTGTCGTTGTTGTCGGTGTCGACCTGGATTTCGCCGTTGTAGTTTTTCACCTGCACGACCGGGCCCTTCTTGATGAAGAGACCGGCGAGCTCGATGGCCTCGTTGAGATAGCCGCCGCCGTTGCGGCGGAGGTCGAGCACGATGCCCTCGATGCCCTGGCCCTTGAGCTGTTCGATGAGGCGGGCGACATCCTTCGAGGCGGTGCTCTTCTCGGTGTCGGTGTCACCATCGTCATCAGCATAGAACGCGGGGAGGGTGATCACGCCCAGCTTCTGGGTCTTGCCCTCGGGTCCGGGGACGTCGAACGCGGCGGCGCGGGCGCGGGCGGCGTTGAGCTTTACGATGTCGCGGGTGATGACGATCTCCTTGCGGACGGACGGATCGGGGGCATCGGCGGGCTGCACGAGGAGGTGCACATCGGTGCCTTTTTCGCCGCGGATCATGTCCACGATCTTGCGGAGTTTCATGCCGATGATCTCGACCGGTTCCTTGCCGGTCTGGGCGACGGAGATGATCTTGTCGTTGGGCTTGAGCACTCGACCGAGGTCGGCGGGACCGCCGGGCACGATTTCTTTCACGATGCAGTTGTCATCCTCGAG
>JAPLTR010000210.1 GCA_026398065.1 Verrucomicrobiota bacterium
CACGCCCGGGTGCAACCCGACGAGGTCCTCCTCGTCGCCGACGGTGCGCTCGGCCAGGAGGCCGTCAACGTCGCGAAGGCCTTTCACGACGCGCTCTCCCTCACGGGCCTCGTGCTCACCAAAATGGACGGCGACGCCCGCGGCGGCGCGGCGCTCTCGATCAAGTCGATCGCCAACGTCCCGATCAAATTCATCGGCACCGGCGAAAAGACCGCCGACTTCGACACGTTTTACCCGGAACGCCTGGCCTCCCGCATCCTCGGCATGGGCGACGTCGTGTCGCTCGTCGAAAAGGCGCAGGAGACCATCGACGTCAAGGAAGCCGAGAAGATGGCCGAGACGCTCCGCAAGGGCGACTTCAACCTCGAGGATTTTCTCGCGCAGATGCAGCAGGTGAAGAAAATGGGCTCGATGCAGAGCATCATGGGCATGATGCCCGGTATGAGCGGCATGCAGCTCCCCGAGGGCGCCGACAAACAGATGGCGCGCACCGAAGCCATCATCAAGTCGATGACGAAGCAGGAGCGCCGCAAACCCGAGATCCTCAATGGCAACCGCCGCAAACGCATCGCGGACGGCGCGGGCGTGAAGATCATGGAGGTCAACCAGCTCCTCAAACAGTTTCAGCAGATGCAGCAGATGATGAAAATGATGAAAGGTGGCGGCGCGAAGAAGATGATGCGCCAGATGGAGGCCATGCAGTCGCAGAGAGGAAAGATGGGGTTCTGAGCCCGCGCCGGCCCGGAGGTTTGAAACCGGTCATGCCCGCCCCTGCACGCGCGCCCCGACCGTGACCTGCATGAGCCGGCCTTCGCCCCGGCGGTCTTGGCGCAGGATCCGGCCCTTCGTACGTCCAGCCTGACGGAGGTCGCCGACCACGCGTATGCCACCAAGGTCGAGTTCCAGATCCGCCAATTGAAGCAGAGCGAAGGTGCCACCCCGCCGACGCCTTTTGCGAACACGCTCCTCCCGGCCGGCGCCGGCAACACCCCTCCCGCCGGTCAGCTCGCCCGCTGCGTCGATGAACTGATCCCTCGCCCGCACCAATGCCGGAGTCAACCTGACATCCAAGACGGTCACTCCCTCTCGCCGGTGTCCTCCATCAGGTCGTCTCCACGGATTTCGACCCGGAGGGAGTCTATGCGACCGTCGCGAGGAATGTGACCCAGGGAGTTGTGACCGCCGCGCAGTTGCAGGCCTACCACAACTCGTTTGTGCCCACCCTCGGAGCCGCGCTGCTGATCCCCGCCCGGTCCCACACGGTCACCACGAACGACACCTTCGCCGGGCCTGCCTCCCGCTACGGACTGGCCGTCGAGGCCGTGGCCCAGGCCGGCGGTTTGGTGCCGGGGCTGCTTCAGGGGCCTATCACCGTCGATTCCCAGACCTTCGGTGCCGCCCCGAGTCTCGGCCTCGGCAACGTGGGGCTCGTGGTCACCCGGGGCAGCCTAGCCTACTTTTCCGACCAGGAGGGCGGCGATCCGCGGGCCACCCTGTTCTCGCTCTACTCGCGGCCCGATGTGGGCTTCGGCCCAAGCCCGTTCTTTCAGGCCTCCGCCGTCAGCGCGCCGTTCGGTCCCGCAAGTTCCGGCGCGGCCGGTTCCGGCAGTCGCCTTCAGGCGACCCGCGCAGACCCCGTCAGGCGGCAGGCCGCCCATGGCGCGCATGTGGCGCAAGTGCGTCACCCCCGGACCCGCCGGGCCCGCTCCCGGGCTGCCCGCCCAGGCCGGCAACCCCTATGTCGGCGTCGGCACCCCGGCCCAGCTTCACTTGCGCTGGCTCGACCTCTCCGGCAATCCGATCCCCACGCCGTTCGTTCCCCCCGCCGCCGGCTACACGGGCCCGTTCAACCATCCGCCCATCCGAATCCAATACACGGATACGCTCCTGGGCCTCGGCCAGTGGCCGGCGCTCCAGGCATCCTACGCCTACGCCGGCGGCGTGGGCGGCCCGGAGCTCCAGATTGGGTTGCGGCTGCGAATCGAGGGCTGTCTCGATCCGGAAAACGGCCCGCAGCTCGCCGCCCACGACGCCCTCACGTTCACGCGTCTGTACTACCGGCTCAACCAGAACTACGACGGCCTCCACGCGCCCGGCCTGGCCGGCCCGGCGGTCACCGTGTCGCTCGCCAATTCCCTGGTCGGCGACCGCCCGTTCCCCTCGACACCACGGGGACCGCGCCAACCTTTCTCGTGGCCTGCTCCAACTCGGGCACCACACCCTTCTGGCCGCTGCAGTTGTCCTACGACGTCACCCACCTCGAGCACGCGATTGTCAAACGCAAGGAATTCGACGGCTACATCGCAAGCCAGTGGATCCATTTTGTGCGCCCCGAGCCGGCCCGGCCGATCGGGACCACCGTCCAGAACATCCCCGTCCTCCTGTCTTCGCTACCTCCGGTTCCGCTCGCGACCGGACAGACCGCCAACGCCAGCGGTCAACCGGTGACGCCCGCCGACCCGGCCAATTGGGACGACACCTTTTCCCTCCAGGCGAAGCGCAGCCTTCAGGACGCGCTCCACCTGGTCACCACGTTCAACCGGGGCGCCGGAGTCGTCGCCGCGGCGGCCCTCGGCCGGGGACTGAGCCTCTCGCAGGCGCTGGCCCAGTTTCACCCCAGCCATGCCGCCGTCGCCGATGACCTCACTGCGTTCCTCACACCACTCGACGCCACCTCCGACTCCACGTCGTCGGCTGTCGTCAATGCGCGGTTTGCGACCGCGGCCTTCTGTACCATGGTCGAGACGGCTGCGCGAGCGTATGCCTCCAAACTGGAGGCCAGGAAACCGGTCGGCCCACGCGACCTGCTGGGGCCAGTCCCCGTCGTCCGGTCGTTCAACGCCGAGCTTCGCGCCGCCCTGTCGGATCTCGCCGTGGTCGAACTCATCTCGGTTCCGGTGGACGAAGGTTCGGCTGACGGGCGACTGGGCGCCACGCCTCCGCTGACGGTGCCCGCGCCCATCTACGATCTCCAACCCGGGACCGACATCGCCGAAGTGTACCAGCCGGCTCAGCCACCCGTGAATCTGCTGGCGGCCTATCTCTACCGATCCACCGGGGCCACGGATCTAGAATATCTGTGTTACGATGACGCCCAGGCGATCAGGGAGTCCTCCCTCACGTTCAGGGGGCTCGATTGTTTCCAACTGCAAAATGCCACCACCGCCGTACAGATCGTGCGCAATCGCGACCTGGGCGACGGTGTGGGGTCGGCTCCACTCTCCGCCTATCTGGGTCGTTTCTTTTCGGCTCTGCTCGGCTCCGCCGACCGCTCGGCGCTGCTGGTCCAACTCGAAGCGAGCGCCTCGTATGAACTCACCTCGGGCGGTCCCGTTGTCCGCCTTCCGATCAACCTGCTTCCATCCACCGCTCCGACCGGGCCGGACGGGGGGGCGCCCGATTTTGTGGCGCCGCCGGCTGAGGCGCTCACAATCTGGCTGGAGCCCAACCGGAAAAATCTCGGCTCGTCCGCCCTGCTTCACTTTCGCCTCGTGGTATATGGCCGCCTCTCCGCCTCGGCCCAACCGGCGCCCCTGCTCAAGATTCCTGACCTCTGGCTGCCGTTGACCGCTCTCGCCTGACGCATCGCACGAGTGCGCTCGCCCGTCACCCGCCTCGAATGCCATCCCTTGGGCGGTTCCGCGCCGGCTTAGCGTCGGCGGTTTTTCGCCATTCCTGCGTCGGCCGAAGTTGGAAAGAAAAGCGGAACTGGCTCGAAACTCGGCGGGGGCGAGGAAGCGGCGATTCACGCCGCATGGATTCCACCAAGAATTCCGCCAAACTCCACCGGCTCTGACCACACCTCGCGCAACGACTTCCCGGCGGTCAGTCCGCGCCACGCGCGGATCACCCCGGCGTGGGTGACGATCGCGATGCGGTCTCCGCCCCGCGTGAGCAGGTCCGCCCGCAGCGCGTCGACGCGCGCCCACAGCTCCGCCGCCGACTCACCGCCGGGCGGACGCTGGTTCCAGGGATCGAGCGCCCAGGCTTCGCTCTCCGGCGAACGAAAATCGTCCCACCGTCTCCCCTCCCACGCTCCAAAATTCAGCTCCTGCAGGCGCGGGTCGAGTCGCACCCGTGCGGCGCCCAGACGGTCCGCCAGGGCGCGACAGCGCGGGGCCGGGCTCGACCACACCTCGGCCGGCACCCAGGGCAATCTCGCACGGACATCTTCCGCTTCGTCGGGAAAGGTCGCGGCGAGCGGAACATCGCTGCGTCCGAAACAAACCCCCGGCGGGGCGACGATGCGGGTGTGCCGGATCAGCACGACGTTCATGCGACGGCGAGGAGCACGAGATAGAAGATGAGTTCGCACGCACCGCGGGCGACGATCACGGCGAGCACCGCCCACCCCGCGCTCCACGGCAGCCACAGCATCGGCACCAGGCCGCTCACGAGCGCCAGACCCAGGCGCGCCCCGCTGAGGTCCGTCGCCATCGGCTTGGCCTTGATCGAGTCGGCGCGGACATAGGACAGGCTGGCCATGAGCGAGGCGGAGGCCGCCCGGCTCAACGCATGCCCTGCCACGAGCGCCGCCGGCACGAGCGCGGCCGGTAGCGCGGCCACGCTGTGCCACTTCAGCCCGAGCATCATGACGACGCCGATGGCGCCAAACGCACCTACGCGCGAGTCGTGCATGATCTCCAAAACGCGGTCGCGCGTCATCCCGCCCCCGAACCCGTCGCACACATCCGCCCACCCGTCCTCATGGAAAGCGCCTGTCAGAAGCAGCGTCGCCGCAAGGCTCACGCCGCTCGCGATCAGAGGTGGCCAGATGAGCGATCCGAGCCACCAGACGAACGCGGCCACGCCGCCGACGAGCCATCCCACCGCCGGGAAATACGCCGCCGACCGGCGGAGGTCGTCGGGTTCCCAGTCGGCCGACGAAGGCACCGGCAGCCGCGTGAAAAACATCACGGCGGCCCGCGCGGCCCGCAGCTCGGTGCGCAGGAGGCTCATGCCCGGGGGGCCTCGGCGGTGCTCACGCCCGCCGATTCGAAGGTCGCCATCTCGCGCAGGAACCCGACCGCCGACACCAGCAGCGGCCACGCCAGCGCGGCGCCGGTGCCTTCGCCGAGGCGCAGGCCAAGATGGAGCAGCGGCTTCGCCCGCAGTTCGGCCAGCGCGCGCGCATGGCCCGCGTCGGCCGAGTGATGGGCAAAGACACAGTAGTCGAGCACCGCCGGCTGCAACCGCGCGGCAACGAGGAGCGCGGCGGTGACGATGAAGCCGTCGACGACGATCACCATCCGCCGGGCCGCACCCGCCACCATCGCGCCCGCCATCATCGCGATTTCACAACCGCCAAAGGCGGCGAGGGCCGCAAGCGGCTCGCTCACGTCGGGGTGGCGGGCCTGCACCCGTTCGAGCACGGCGCGTTTGCGGGCGAGCCCGGGATCGTCGTGACCCGCGCCGCGGCCGACGCAGTCCGCGAGCGGAGCGCCGGTCAGGGCGCCGATGAGCAGGGCGGCGGCCGAGGTGTTGCCGATGCCCATTTCGCCGAAGAGCAGGGCGTTCGTCCCGGACTTGGCCAGCTCGTCGACGAGGGCCGCGCCGCGCGCGAGGCACTGCCCGACTTCGGCAGCGGTGAGCGCCGGCTCATGCAGCGCGTTGCGGGTGCCCGCGCGGACCTTGCGGTCCAGCAGCGACGGATGCGGGGGCAGGTCCGCCGCCACGCCGGCATCGACGACGCGCAGCGCCAGACCATGCTGCCGGGCGAAGACGTTGATCGCCGCCCCTCCGGCCAGAAAATTGTGCACCATCTGCACGGTCACCGCGGCCGGAAACGGACTCACGCCCTCGGCCGCCAGCCCGTGGTCGCCGGCAAATACCAGCACGACCGGGGCGCGCAACTCGGGCGCGGTCGTCGCCTGCATGAGCCCAAACTGCAGCGCGAGTTCCTCGAGGCGGCCGAGCGAGCCGGGCGGCTTGGTCTTTTGGTCGATGCGCAGGCGCAAAGCCGGTTCGAGATGCGTCGCCAGCGCGGGGATAGCGGGAGGTTGCCAGTTCATGAGAGAGATCCTTTGAGCCGTACTGGGCAGCCCGCCACGAGCAGCCACGCGTCATCGGCGGCGGCGGCGGTCGCCTGGCCGAGCGAGCCCGCCAGGTCGCGGAACCGCCGCAGCACCGGCAGTTCGGGGACGGGGCTCCAGCCGATTTCATTGCCCACGATCACGACGGGCCACGGCGTGGAACGCAGTCGCGCCAACTGGTCCGACCAGGCGGCCAGAATCGCCTCGTCGCTCTCCTCCAGGCGGTCGGCGAGCCAGAGCGTGAGGCAATCCACCACGACGCCCGACGGCGCGGGCTGCAGAGCCGCGAGCGCGCCGGCGAGGTCCCGGGGCGCTTCCAGCGTCCGCCACGACGGCCGCTCGGCCCGGTGCCGGGCGACGCGCGCGGCCATCTCGGCGTCGTTGGGGTCGCTGCGGTAGGTCGCGACAAACACCACCGCCCCGCCCCAGGCCTGGGCGAGCTGAACGGCGCGGCGGCTTTTTCCACTGCGCACCGGGCCGGTCAAAAAGGTGAGTTTTCCCATGGTGAAAAGAGGCGGGCGCAAGGTTATCGGGGCCAGTGGAGCACGACGATCAGTGCGACACACCCGGCGCAGACCGCGTGGTTCAGCCGCACGACGTATCCGATTTCCTCCGACAAGATCGGCCGCGGGTTCTCCCCGATCCACGGTTTTTCCACCCACTCGCCATCGTACCGGAGCGGCCCGCCAAACCGGAGGTCGAGGATGCCCGCCAGGGCCGCCTCGGGGTAGCCGGAGTTGGGGCTCGCATGCGCGCGGCCGTAGCGCAGCACGAAGCGCAGCCCGCGCGCGCTGCCGGTCACGAGCACCATCAGCAGCGCGGTGAGCCGGGCCGGAACCAAGTTGGCGGCATCGTCGAGCCGCGCCGCCGTCTTGCCGAACCACTCGTGGCGCGCATCGCGGTGGCCGATCATCGAGTCGAGCGTGTTGATCATTTTGTAGGCCATCATCGCCGGTACGCCGCCGATCGCGTAGTAGAACAACGGCGCGACCACGCCATCGCTCAGGTTCTCCGCCATCGTCTCGAACACCGCGGTCCGCACTTGGGGCTCCTGCAGGTCCGCGGTGTCGCGGCCCACGATCCACGCCAGCCGCGCGCGCCCCTGACCGATGCTCTCGTCGAGGGCGCGGAACACGGCGCGCCCTTCCGTGATCAGCGTGCGGTGTGCGAGACCGAAGAAAACCCCGAGGGTCGCAAAACCGACCCCGGCCCAGGGATGCACGCCCCACAGCCACTCCTGCGCGACGGCGCAGGCGAGATACACTCCTGCCACCAGGGTGACCGTGAGCAGCGTGCCCAGCCAGAACCGCCGGGGCGCGCCGCCATGGTTCAGCCGCCGCTCGCCCCACCCGATCATCCGCCCGAAGCCCACGATGGGATGCGGCAGCCAGCGCGGGTCGCCGAGCCAGAGATCAAGCAGCCAGCCGGCCAGCAGGGGCGAGATCCACGGGTTGAGCATCAGGGTCGCCATGCGTGCAGCGCCTCCACGAGCCATTGATTTTCCCCGGCCGTCTGGGTCGACACCCGGATGGCCGGCCCGGTCAGTCCATGAAAATTGCCCGCATCGCGCACGAGCAGCCCGCGTTCGCGCACGAGCCAGTCCTTCAACAGGGACGAGGAGCCGCCGTCCAGATCGATGAGAAAAAAGGCCGTCGCCGTCGGCCAGGGCCGCAGCCCACCGATGCCGGCAATCGCGGCCCGCAGACGCGACGTCTCGGCCAACAGCTCAACCGTCGGGAGCGTGACCTCGTCCGGATGGCGCAGGCAGTATTCGCCGGCTGCAAGGGCGAGCGTGTTCACCGCCCAGGGGCTGGCTGACCGCGCGATGCGCGCGCGCGTCAGCTCGGCCGCCACCAGATAACCGAGCCGCAGGCCCGGGATGCCGAAGTCCTTCGTGAGCGAGTGCAGCAGCACCAGATTGCCCCGGGGCGCGGTGTCGGCCGCCGCGACCGGCGGTTCGGTGCAGAATCCGGCGTACGCCTGGTCGATCACGAACGTCACCCCGGGATGCCGGTCCACCATGGCCAGCAAGGCGGTGCGCGAGAAAACCTCGCCCGTTGGATTGTTGGGATTGCAGAGCCAGACGACGGTGGCCGCGCCGAATCTCCCGGCCGTGAAATCCTCGCGGGAAACGGACATCACGGCGTGTTGTTCGATCCTCGCGGCGTCGGCATATTCCGCGAAGGTCGGCGCAACCACCGCGGAAATGGCGCCGCGCCAGGCGTGGGCCACAAGGCCGATCGCCCCCACCGCCCCGTTGGTGACGAGCACTTGGCGGGGCGTCACCCCGTGGTGCGCCGCGAGCAGAACCGTGAGGGTTTCCGCGGCCGCCTCCGGGTAGGTGCCGATACGACCGAGTTGCTCGCCGAGATGCCGGAGCAGGGCGGCGGGCGCACCGCCCGGGCGCACATTGCTGCTGAAATTCGCGCGCAGCGGCTGCGCGTAGCGGTAGCCGTCGTCACCGTGTCCGTACACCATGGCGGCCTCCTGCGGTCGAAAAAAAACGGTGATGCCGGAACATGAGGATCAAAGGCCGAGGGCGCGGCGGACCGGTTCGAGATCCACATGCGCGGCGACGTGTGCGGCCATCTGCGCGTAAACGGCCGCCCGCTGTTCGCTCCACGGCACGGGATGCGCCCGGTGCGTAGTGAATCCGCCGGCGGCGGCGATCCGGGCGCGGAGCTCGGGGGCTTCAAACCAGCCGTGCAGGTACGTGCCCCAGACATTGCCGAGCCGCACGCCTTCCGGCCGGCTCGTCCCGTCCGTGTCCCACACGGTCTGCAACGCGGGCACGGAGGGTTCAACCGCGGTCCGCCCCATGTGAATCTCGTAGGCGGTCCATCTCCGGCCGTCGCATTCGGCGGCGACCTGCCGCAGGATCTTTTCCTTTTCAAAATGCGTCGCCACCGGGAGCAGCCCCAGGCCGGGCTCGTCGCCGGCATCGCCCGCCACCCCGGTCACGTCGGTCAGCCGCTCGCCGAGGATCTGAAATCCGCCGCAGATGCCGATCACCAGCACCCCGCGCCGCGCGGCCGCGACGATGGCGTCGGCCATGCCCGAAGTCCGCAGCCACCGCAGGTCGGCGAGCGTGTTCTTCGAACCGGGGATCACGATGACGCGCGCCTCGGCCAGCGCCGCCGGCTGGTCGGTCCAGCGCACGCGCACGCC
>JAPLTR010000333.1 GCA_026398065.1 Verrucomicrobiota bacterium
TAGTCGGCCGGCAGCAGCACGATCGAGGCGCGGGTCGTGGCGACCTCAGTCTTGTACTTGGCGTTGCCGAGAAAGGAGAGATCGCCGGGGACGGACGACGCCAGCGACGCGAGCGAACGGATTGTCTCGCCAGTGGAGCCACGCTGCGCCTTGGGCTGCGTGATGGCGATGATGTCGGCGGGAGAAAACGAGACCTGCATGGAGCGAGCGTGGGAATTATCGACAGCTGGGCAACGCGAAGTTGCACGTCGCCGGCAAAACCCACGAAAAAGCCCCGCTCGACGAGCGGGGCTGAAAAGGGACGGTTCGCGCGAGCGAAGCGATTACTTCTTGGGGGCGAGACCGGGGACGGTGATGCCACCGGCCGCAGGGGCGGGACCATCGGTCTTGGGGGCCGCAGCGGCGCCGACCGGCTTGTCCTTGTTGATCTCTTTCATCACCTCGTCGGTGATGTCGTAGCCGGCGTCGGCGTAGATGAGGTTCGAGATGCCGATGCCCGTGGGGCCGGCCTTGTCGAGGAGGACGGTGCCGCCCTTGCGCTTGGCGACCTCGGTCGCGAGCTTGCTGATCTCCTCGAGCATGAGGCTGCGGAAGGTGTTGAGGCGCTGGCCGAGGGAATTGCGGGTGTTCTGGATGAAACCCTGGACTTCGCGCTGCTTGGCCTGGATAGCCTCGAGCTTCTTCTGGGCGTCGGCCTGGGCCTTGGCCTTGGCCTCGGCGTTCAACATGGCGCTGCCGGCCTGGTCGTTGAGGCTCTTGTACTCTTCGACGAGGGCGTTGCCCTCCTTGTTCATCTTGTCGACCTCTTCCTGGGCCTTCGCGTCGTCGGCCTGGATCTTGGCGTTCTGTTCGACGGTCTTGTAGTGCCCGTCATAGAGCTTGGCCATGTCGACCACGAGCAGCTTGACGGCAGGTTGGGCGCTGGCCGCGAGCGAAAGCGCGCCGAACAGGGCAACCGAAAGGAGGGTTTGGATGGAATTCTTCATGGATGGTTGGAAAGGCGTAAGGGGAGATTGAAAACAGAATCAGAAGCGGGTGCCAAAGGAAAAATTGAACTGGTTGCCCTTCTTGGCGTCCTTCGGGCCCTTAATCGGAATGCCGAAGTCGAGGCTGAGGGGCGCGCCGGCGACAAAGAGCCGCAGGCCGAAGCCGAAGTTGTCAGCGTAGTCGCGGGGATTGAAGTCGTAGGCACCCTTGTTCACGAAGCCGGCATCGTAAAAGACGGCCGCGCGGATGGGGCTGACGATGTCCAGCGAGTACTCGGCGCTGAAGAAACCGTAGGTCTTGCCGCCGATCGGCTCGTTGAAGGCGTCGCGCGGCGAGACATCGCGGAACTCGTAGCCGCGCAGGGTCGTCGGGCCGCCGAGGTAGTACTTGGAATAGTACGGCACGTCCGTGGCATCGCCGAAATTTTGGATGACGCCGCCGCGACCGATCAGCGCGAGCACCTGCGTTTGGGTCTCGAAGACCGGGAAGAACTGCGAGCCGCGGACCTCCAGGCTGTAGTAGTTGTTGATCGCGCTGCCGCCGAGCGGACCGCCCGCGATGGCGGTGTTGATCTCGATGCGGTTGCCCGCCGTCGTATTGATAATCTTGTCACGCGTGTCGCGCAGGAGCTGGAAGCTGACCTCGGAAAGCGCATTGTTGCCCTCGAGGGATCGAATGACCTGCGAAGCGGAGGAGGAGACATCCTTGATGTCGACGACCTTGTAGGTGTAGGCGACGCGGCCCTCGACGAGCTCGAAGAGGCGCTTGCAGAGGTAGACCTCGAAGCCCGTCTCGACCTGGCTGTAGTACGAGCTGTTGTAGTCCGAGCTGCTGCGGAAGACGCTGAAGCCGAGGGCGAGCGCCTTCTGGAAGAGCCACGGCTCCTCGAACGAGAGGACGGCCTCGCTGGAGAGCGAACCGAGCTGGAGCCGAAGGCGGAACTTCTGGCCGTCGCCCTGGAAGAAGGAGCGGCGGTTGAAGATGTCGAAATTGGACTGCGAGACCTCCGCGAAGAGCGTGGCGCGCTCCAGCGAGCTGAAACCGGCGCCGAAGGTGAGATTGCCCGTGCGGCCTTCCTTGACAGCGATGCGCATGTTGCGGCGGCCTGGGATGTTGGTCTCCTGGTCCGTCACGTTCACATCCTCGAAGAACCGCGTGTTTTCGAGACGGAGCTTGCTGATCTTCATCATCACCTTGCTGAACACGTCGCCCGGGCCGAGCACGAGCTCGCGCAGGATGACGGTGCTCTTGGTCTTGGTGTTGCCCTCGATGACGATGGACTCGACGTTGAACTTCTCGCTCTCCTGGATCTGGTAATCGATGTCGATCGCGCCCGTCGCGATGTTGGGCTTGCGGAGGATGCGGACGTTGGTCTGGAGATAGCCGTCCTTGCCGTAGAAGTCCTCGACGCGCTCGGTGTCCTTGTCGAGTTTCGACGGGACGAAGACCATGCCGGTGCGGATGCGGGCGACGCGCTTCAGGAGCGTGGTGGCGTAGAGCTTGTTGCCCGTGAAATTGATCTCGCCGACGCGGTACTGGCGACCTTCGGTGACATTGATCGTGATGAGCAGCTTGTCCGGCGACGGATAGCTGAACACGACCTTGTCCTGCGGGATGTCGACATCGAGGAAGCCGTGCTCGCGGTAGTAGTCGCGGAGCTTGTCGAGGTCGTCCTCAAACTGATCGTCCTTGAAGCGGCCGGAGCCCGTGAGCCAAGAGAACATCCACCACTTCTTCGTCTCCATCTCGCCCTTGAGGGCGCCGGCCTTGACGTGGGCGTTGCCCATGAAGCGGATGTCGGTGATCTTCACCTTCGCGCCTTCCTTGATTTTGAAAATGACGGTTCCGAAGCCGCCGACGCGATCGCGGTCGATCGTGTAGGTGACGGAGACCTGATTGTAGCCCGCCTTCTGGTAAAATTCGATCAGCTTGCCGGCGTCGTCCTTCACCTGACGCTCGTCGAGGGCGAAGTTCGGGCGGGTCTTGGCCTCTTTCTCGAGGCGGTTGCTCTTCATCTTCACGTTGCCCTCAAACTTGACGGCGAGAACGCGGTATTTCGGGGTGACCTCGACAACGAGATTCAGGACATTGCCTTCGACGACTTCCTGCTTGAACTCAATGAGTTCGAAAAGACCCGTGCGGTACAGCGAACGGAGGTCGCGGTCCAGCATGTTGGCGTCGAAATCGCCGCCCTCGCGAACCTGCATGTTGGCGCGGACGACCTGTTCGTTCACGTTGGCCGTGCCGACGAACTTGATCGTGATCGTCCCGGCCTTGAAGACCGGCACCTGCTGGGCCGCCTCCGTAGGAGGTTGCTGTGCAGGAGCTTGCGCACGAACCGGAGTTCCACCCGCTGCCACCAACAAGAGAACGGCAATAAACGAGGAGGTGACCCTACGCATAGGGTTACTGGTGATAGTTTTCAAAGCGGGTGATGTCTCGGAGGAAGGTAAGCTTCAATTCTCCTACCGGGCCGTTTCGTTGCTTGGCAACGATTAACTCGGCCGAGTCGGCGGCTACTTGGAATTTTTCGTCGGCGTCGCGGGGGCGGGCCAGCATGAGAACGATGTCGGCGTCCTGCTCGATGGAACCGGATTCGCGGAGGTCGGAGAGCTTGGGGGTACGGTTGTCTTTTTCAGAGGCACGATTGAGCTGGGATAATACAAGCACCGGCACATTCAGTTCCTTCGCAATTGCCTTCAATCCGCGGGAGGCCTCGGCCACCTGCTGTTCGCGCGGCACCTTGGGATCGGTCGGGCTCAGCAGCTGGAGGTAGTCGACCATGATGAAGCCGAGGGGGTTGCGGGCGTGCACGCGCCGGGCCTTGGCCCGGAGCTGCATGATCGAAATGGCGCTCGAATCATCGATGAAGATGGGGGCCTTCGAGAGTTCGTCGGCGGCCTGCAACAGGCGGTTTTGCTCGTCCCCGTTTTTCGAGAGCAGACCGTCGCGCAGGAGCTTCATGTTCACCTTGGCGCGGGAGCACAACATACGCATCGCCAGCTGCGAGGCGCCCATTTCCAGCGAGAAGATCAGCACCCCGCAGGGGTCGCCCTTCTTGGGCAGGGCGGCCGCCTCGGCGAAATTGAGGGCCAGGGAGGTCTTGCCCATCGAAGGACGGGCCGCGAGGACGATCATTTCGGTCTTCTGAAAGCCCCACAGCATCTGGTCGAGGTCCTTGAAGCCGGACGAGACGCCGGTGAGCTCGCCCTTCTTCATCATCATCTTGTTGATGACGTTCATGGCCTCCTTCGTCGGCTCCTTCATCTGCTTGGCACTCTCGCTCACGCGGTTTTGCGTGACGCCAAAAATCTTGGTCTCGATCTGGTCGACAAACTCATCGATGCCGCCCGAGAACTCGTAGCAATCCTGCACGGCACCCGTGGCAGAGCGGATGATCTCGCGCAGCAGGGCCTGCTCGCGGACCTTTTCGATAAAGTAGCCGGCCTGAGCGGTGGTCGGAATGCGGCTGCTAACCTGCGCGAGGAAGGCGTAGCCGCCGACCGTATCGAGCTGTTTCGCGGTCTTCAGCTCCTCGGCGACGACGGAAACCT
>JAPLTR010000813.1 GCA_026398065.1 Verrucomicrobiota bacterium
GAGCGAGACGAGGGCCGTCACGCCGACGAGTCCGTGCGTGCGGGCGACGAGGGCCACACAGGCGGGCGGACGGCGGTCGGGGCGCGGAGACGACATGGCGGGGATGGAGCGGAGCGCCCGGTGCCTCAGTGGGCGGGGTCCGGCTCGTCGGCCGCCCGGACCCAGGCCCACGCTTCGGCCGGCTCCCGGAAGACGCGGATCGCGACCTGCGGGTGGTCGTTCAGGGTCTGAAACATGCGGGCGAGGCCGAACTGCACCGGTGTCGGCGCGATGATCGCCGACTTGAAGGCGCGGGGGTATCGTTTTCCGCGCCGGTGGGTCGCCAGCGCGGACATGTCGGAGAAATCGACCTCCAGGGCCGTGGCCTCGCTCAGGTCGGTGACCCGGGACGGAGGCGTGGGCCGGAGACGCTCGAGCGCGAAGAGTTCCGCGGCGAACCGTTCGAAGTCCGCACCGGTCACGATGCCGAAGAACGTCACGACGACGATCTCGTCGGCCATGGCCACGCGGAACGGCATGGCGGTCGATGAATCAGGCTTTCGCGGCGGCGACGGCGGCGACGAAGGCCTGGGCCTTCGCGGTGATCGCGGCCCAGTTCTTTTCCTTCAGCGACTTCGCCTCGACGAGGGAGCTGCCTGCGGCGGTGGCGAAGGCACCGGCCTTGATGAACTCGCCGACGTTCTTCTCGTTGACGCCGCCGGTGGGCACCATCTCGACGTGAGGGAGGGGGGCCTTGACGGATTTGATGTAGCCGGGGCCGAAAAATTCGGCGGGGAAGATCTTCGCGGCATCGGCACCGGCCTCCCAGGCGGCGATGATCTCGGTGGGCGTGAACGCGCCACTGAACACCGGGACGCTGTAGCGCTGGCAAAGGGTGATGACGTCGGGCCGGAGGGCGGGGGTGACGATGAATTTCGCGCCGGCGAGGATGCCGATGCGGGCGGTCTCGGCGTCGAGGACGGTGCCCAGGCCGAAAAGAAAATCGGGGAGTTCGGCCGTGGCCTTCTCCAGCATGCGGATGGCGCCGGGGGTCGTCATCGTGAGCTCGATGCTCGTCAACCCGCCGGCCGCGAGGGCCTTGGCGCAGTCGAGGAGGCCGTCGGGATTGTCGGCGCGGATGAGGGCGATGACTTTCTCGGTTTTGATCTTTTGGAGAATGGCGTCTTTTTTCATGCGTCGGGCAGTTTGCCCGGGGCCGGCGAGGAGGGAAATCTATTTTGACGCCGGAAAAAGGGCCGGATCGGCCCGGGCGGTCGCGGCGATCGCCAGCGCGGGCTCCTTCAACGCGATGCCGCTCAGCTTCAACGTGGAGGCCGCCGTCAGCAGGGCGAAGAGTTTTTCGGCGGCGAGCTCGGGGGCCAGGCCCGCGGGACGGATGTTCGAGACGCAATTGCGGTCGGCGTTGGTCCGGCTCGCCGCGGGACCGAAGACCAGGTAGGCCCCGAGGCTGTCGGGCGTGCCGAGGCCGGGGCGTTCGCCGAGCAGCATGAGGGCCAGTCGCGCACGGAGCAACGCGCCCACCTCGTCCATCAACGCCACCCGGGCGTGATGCACCACGCAGAGCGGCGCCAGCACGAAGCCCGCCGCACGCAGGTGCGGCAGCAGCGCGCCGAGCAGTGGCGCCGCCTGACGCTGCGCCGCGAGCGCCGAGAGCCCGTCGGAGACGAGCACCACCAGATCGGGCGGGAGGGCGAGGGTGAGCGCCGAGATGCGGGCGGCGGACTCGTCGGAGAGCCGGCGGCCGAGATCGGGTCGTTGGAGATAGGTCGCACGGTCGGGCGCGGCGCTGTGGAGCACCAGCGGATCGGGGTGGAGCGAACTCAGGGTGTCGGCGAGTGCGCCGGCGTCGAACGGGGCGTGGACGGCGTCGCGGGCGAGGGCATGGTCGAGGGCGAAGGCGAGCTGCGCGCCCGTGGGCACGCTGCCGCCGGTGCGGCCCAGTGCGATGCGCGCGGCGGTGTGGCGGCGCAGGTGGGCCCACGCGTCGGGCAGAGTGGGTTCAAGGCTCATGCGGGGCGAGGAGCGCGTGGGTGCGCCCGATGGGCAGGAGGCGTTGATCGTGCGGGCGGGCGATGCGCATCTCGTCCAGCCACGCCTCGAACTCGGGCGCGGGCCGGCGGCCGAGGAGCTGCCGCAGGTACTGGGCGTCGTGGAAGCTCGTGCTCTGGTAGCCCAGCATGATGTCGTCCGCGCCGGGCACGCCCATGATGTAGTTCACCCCGGCCGTGCCGAGGAGGGTGAGCAGGGTATCCATGTCGTCCTGGTCGGCCTCGGCGTGATTCGTGTAACAGACGTCGACGCCCATCGGCAGGCCGAGGAGCTTGCCGCAGCAGTGGTCCTCGAGGCCGGCGCGGATGATCTGTTTGCCGTCGTAGAGATATTCGGGGCCGATGAATCCCACGACGGTGTTGACGAGCAGCGGGGCGAAGGCCCGGGCCACGGCGTAGGCGCGCACCTCGAGGGTCTGCTGGTCGATGCCGTGATGGGCGTCGGCCGAGAGGCACGAGCCCTGGCCGGTCTCGAAGTACATCACGTTGTCGCCGAGCGGGCCGCGGCGAAGGGAGCGGGCGGCATCCTGCGCCTCGCGCAAGAGGGCGAGATTCACGCCAAAGCTCGTGTTGGCCGCCTCGGTGCCGGCGACGCTCTGGAAGACGAGGTCGAGCGGCGCGCCGGCGCCGAGGGCGGCGAGCTGGGTTGTAATGTGAGCGAGGATACAGGACTGCGTGGGGATGCGGTACGTCTGGATGAGATCGTCGACCAGGCGCAGCAGCTCGGCGGTGCGGGCGGGCGAGTCGGTCGCGGGATTGATGCCGATGACGGCGTCGCCACAGCCATAAAGGAGCCCGTCGAGGACCGAGGCGGCGATGCCATGGGCATCGTCGGTCGGATGGTTGGGCTGCAGGCGCACCGCGAGGTGGCCGCGCAGGCCGAGGGTGTTGCGGAACCGGGTGACGACCTCGCATTTCGAGGCGACCAGCACGAGGTCCTGGTTGCGCATGAGCTTGCTGACGGCGGCGACCATCTCGGGGGTGAGGCCGGGGGCGAGTGCGGCGAGCTCCGGGCCCGTCGTCTCGTAGCGCAGCAGCCAGTCGCGAAACTGGCCGACGCTGAGATCGCGCACGGGCGCAAACGCCGCGGCATCGTGCGTGTCGAGGATGAGCCGCGTGACCTCGTCCGTGTCATACGGGACGAGCGGCTCGGCGAGGAACTGCGCGAGCGGCACCTCGGCGAGGGCGTGCTGGGCGGCGGCGCGCTCGACGGCGTGGGCGGCGGCGAGGCCGGCGAGTTCGTCGCCCGAGCGCCGCGGCGTGGCCTTGGCCAGCAGTTCGCGCAGCGAGCCAAAGACGTAGGTGACTCCCCGAAGCGTGACGCGGTGGGCGGACATGGCGGTAAACTACAGCACGCAGCGTGCGGCCCGGGTGACAAATGCGCAACTCATGCGCGCCGGGCTGGCGGGCGCTTTGAAGGGTGATTTGGCAGCTGAACGTGGAATTCCTGTGTGATCAGGCGGTTGCGGCCTGGCCGGCGCGCGACGGCGAGACGGCAAATCTATTTTCTTGCCCGGGGTGCCCCGGGCGTGTGTCGTGACCGTCCGCTCGTTGCCCGGGTGGTGGAATTGGTAGACACGCAGGTCTCAGAAGCCTGTGCCGTAAGGTGTAGCGGTTCGAGTCCGCTCCCGGGCACCATTTTACGCTCCGACCCGAAAGGGTGGGGTGGGAAAGGGGAAGAGTCGGAGGTGAAGGGCGTTTCCGGCCGGAATCGGTCGGCTGCCACGAGCCAGCGCGCCGCGGCGGCCGGCTTGCCCGGGGAAACACTTCGGCGAGGCCGGCCCCTGTGAATTTTTATTATGCGTGGCATTCGGGCTGCAGATGTGAAATTCCCGTGGCGGAGGCCGACCGCAATTGCGGGTCTCCTCCGGCCTCTCCATCACGGGTTTTCTTGTCCACCACGACTTCCGCCATGAAACCGTTCCTCCGTCTCCGCTTTGTCCTCCTTATGCTCGTCGGGTGCTTCGCCGCCCTCGTTCCGTCATTCGCCCAGACTGCGGCGACCGGCACTCTCTCCGGTCGCGTGCAGAGCGAGGCCACCGGCCGCTACCTCACCAACGCCCGCGTCACCGTCAAGGGCACCGACCTCGTCGCCTTCACGGATGAGAGCGGCTCGTACCGCCTTTCGCACGTCCCGGCGGGGGCCGCCATCGTCGAGGCCTTTTACTCCGGGCTCGAACCCCGTACGGCCACCGTCGCCGTCACCGCCGGCCAGAACACTGAGCGCGATTTCGGCCTCACCGTCAAAGCCGCCGTCCTCGACGCCTCCGGCGTCCTGAAGATGGACGCCTTCGTCGCCTCCACCTCGAAAGTCACCGAGGGCGAGACTCTCGCCACCAACGAGCAGCGCTTCGCGCCCAACATCAAGAACGTCGTCGCCACCGATGCGTTCGGCGACATCGCCGAGGGCAACGTCGCCGAATTCATGAAGTTCCTCCCCGGCGTCGCGATCGACTACTCCGACGCCATGCCGCTTTCCATCGGCCTGCGCGGCATGGACCCCGCCCTCACCGAGGTCTCCGCCGACGGCGGCCAGATGGCCAACGCCACCAGCACCGGCACCTCGCGCAAATTCGATTTCACCCAGGCCTCCATCAACAACATCGCCCGCATCGAGGTTTACAAGGTCCCCACGCCCGCCACTTCCGCCTCCAGCCTCTCCGGTTCGGTGAACATGGTCAGCAAAAGCTCCTTCGAGCGCTCCCGCGCCCAGTTCAACTTTCGCGTCAACGCCACCACGACCAGCGACGGCCTCCAGCTCAAGAAGCAGCCCTTCCCCTTCGAGGAATACATGTACCGGATCAAGCCCGGCTTCGATTTCGACTACACCCTCCCGGTGAACAAGAATTTCGGCATTGTCGTCACCGGCAGCTATTCCGAAAAATATAACGAGCAGAACATCATCCCGAAAACCTGGAATGCCGTCGCCGCCGGCACCGGCGCCACCACCGCCAAACCCTATCTCCAGTCCTTCCAGGTGATCGACGCCCCCAAGTGGTACGAGCGCGAGTCCCTCGGCCTGAAGGCCGACTACCGCGTCACCCGCAACTCCGTCCTCTCCGTCGGCTCCACGCTCAACCACTACAAGGACTTCAACGGCAACAACAGCATGACGTTCAACGCCGGCACGACCGCCACACCCTCCATCGCCGGCGGCACCTCGCTCTCGTACGGTCCCGACTTCACCCAAGGCGCGACCGGCCGCGGGGCCGTCACGATGACCAACAACCTCCTCCACCTCGCCGCCCGCACCATCAGCGCCAACGCCCGCTACCGCTATGAGGACGGCGACTGGCGCGCCGACGTCGGCGCCTACGCCTCCGACTCCCAGACCTGGCGGCGCTTCGAGGAGCGCGGCCATTTCCAGAACGTCGCCGTCGCCCTGCGCAATCCCGTTCGCGTCAATTTCCAGAACATCGGCGACGTCGGCCCTGCCACCGTCGTGGCCTACGACAACGCCAACAATATCGTCAATCTGTACGACCTCCGCAACTACACCCTGACCACCGCCAATACCACCTCCGCCGGCGACGTGAGCGAAAACGTCTCGGGCGGCGACTTTAACGTGAAGCGCAAGTTCAACCTCTTCGGTCTCCCCGCCGCCCTCCAGACCGGCGCCGCCCAGAAGGAGCAGATTCGCGACCGCCACATCTACAACTACAGCTACACCTACGTGCCGGCCGTCGCCGGCGACACCACGCCGCTGCCCTTCCAATATCAGGTCTACGGCAATCGCCCCAACTACTTCGGCTACGACAATCTCCCCTTCGTCTCGCCCAACCGCGCCGTCACCGCCTGGCGCGAGAATCCCGCCCTCTTCACCCAGACCACCGCGCAAAAGGTCACCGCCGAACAGAACCGCATCAACGGCTCCGACAAACTGAGGGAGACCATCAACGCCGCTTACCTGCAGGGCGAGATCCGGCTGTTCAACCGCCTTCAGATCCTCACGGGTGTCCGCTATGAGAAGGTCAACGACAAGGGCGCGGGCGCCCTCATCGAGCCCAACAATGTCTACGTCCGCAACCCCGACGGCACCTTCGCCCACGGCGCCCCCACCGCCGCGCTCCCCCGCGGCCCCCTCATCCGCAAACCCGAGGCCGGTGCCGCCGGCAGCCTCCAGGAGCTCTATGTCATCCGCACCGAGCGGGGCGCCAAGTCCAACGTCACCTACGACGGCTACTACCCGAGCCTGCACCTGAATTACAACGCCACCCCGAATGCCGTGCTCCGCCTCGCCTACGCGCGCACCTACGGACGCCCCGATTTCTCCTCCATCACCCCGAACTCCACCATCACCCCCAACGACGTGGATCCCACCAACAACAGCGGCGTCCCCGGTACGATCAACGTCCGCAACGTCGGCCTGAAGCCCTACACCGCGAACAACTACGACTTCTCCGCCGAGTACTACACCGACGCCGGCGGCCTGTTCACCGCCGGCGTGTTCCGCAAGGACATCAAGAATTTCTTCGCCACCGTGACCCGGCTCGCCACCCCCGCCGATCTCGAGTCGATCGGCTTCGACGACGACTTCCTCGGCTGGCAGCTCACCACCACTGCGAATGTCGGGGACGCCCATATCACCGGCGGCGAGTTGAGCGCCCGCCAGTCCCTGAAAAACCTCGGAGGCTGGGCGCGCTATTTCAGCGTCTTTGCCAACGGCACCAAGCTGAAGCTCGACAACTCGGTGCCCGGTTCCTTCACCCGCTTTCTCCCGCTCTCGGTCAACTGGGGTGTGACGTACTCCAAGCGGCCCTTCTCCGTCTCGCTGAACTGGAACGCCCGCGGCGAGCAGAATCAGGGCACTTCTCCCACTCAAGGGGCCGACGCCAGCGTCTACTTCAATCCCGCGGTCGTCATGGACATGAACGCCAGCTACCAGATGACGACGCACCTCGCGCTCTTCGTGACCGGCACCAACGTCTTCAACCGCTGGCGCACCTTCTCCCGTTACGCCGACGCCACGCCCGACTACGCGCGCCGCAGCCAGACGAACTCCTACGGCTCCATCTGGTCCCTCGGCGTGCGCGGGACGTTTTAACTCTGCTCGGGCGGGGTTGGATATAGGCGGGCCTTCATCCCCTGTCATTGCGAGATGCCGCGCTCTGCGCGGCGACGAAGCAATCCAGCTGGATCGCCCCGGCGCGCGGTGCGCGCCTCGCGATGACAATCGGTTTGAAGGCACGCGCCGGGCTGCGGCAAGGCGGTTGAATCAAGGTGGACGGCGATCTCCGAGCGCCGTCGGTTTGGGGCTTTCTCTTTCCTCTTAATCGTTCTCTTTCTCTCCCTGACGAAAGAGGAAGAGAAAGAGGGTCGGAGACGGCGCCGCGGAGGTCGCCGGCCACCATGTTCGTCCAGCGTGACGGGTGACGTTCGTATCGCCGCGGGACGTCGGCCTGAAAACTTGTTGCCGGGCCGCCGCCTCGACGGCGGCCCGGCAGTTAACTCCCGGATTTCAGATCCGCTGATCCGCCGGGAAAGGCGTGGGCGCCGCCGCCGGGGCGGGCGCGGGGGTCGTGCCCGCGGCGGAGGGCGGAGCGGGCGCGGGCGCGGCGCTGCCGGGCGCGCTGCTGGGCGCGGGGCTGGGCGTTGGGCACACCATCATTCCCACCATCATCGTGACCCCGGCCGGGCGCTTCATGACTCCGAGATCGTAGAGCACCTCCTTGCCCTGCTCCTTGAGTTCGTCGCAGACCTGCGCAACCCGGGAGACGGGCGAGGCCGGACCCCTGGCGGCGGTCAGGCTTGCGTTGATCTCCGGCGCGAAATGCGCGGCGGCGGCGAGGGTGGCGGCCGAGGCGGCGATGGCGCCCCATTGCACCACGCGCCGGGACTCGCTGGCGGTGAGCGGGGTTTCCGCGCTGACGCACTCGCCGGAGAGGCGCTGGTAGTAGGCGACGCACAGGCCGCCCGGCGGGGGATTGGCCAGGAGGGCCTGGCGCTCGGCGGTGGTGAGGAGGGAGACATTGACGACGGTGCGGGAGCACTGGGAGCAATAGCGCTCGCGCTCGTCGCCGCGCATCATCTCCCACCGGATCGGACACACATATGACAACGTGGGGAAGGAGGTCATGACAGCTAAACACGGATGCGCGCGATTTCTTAGGCCGCGAGGGCGATTTCGCGGAAGATATTCACAGCGGCGAAACGCGGGGGGGCCTCGATTTCCGTGCGTGCCGAGTGTGGGTAATCGCGGCGGGGAAAGCAGGCTGGCTGACTTCGCGTCCCTACAAGCAGGGCGACGCCCGCTCGCGGTTTCAGTGCCGGTTCGTGGCTGGCCGGTGAGCTTCCCCGGGCGCTGACCAACTGGGGGGGGGCCGAGCCCTTACGGACAAGACGAGGCCTGGGTTTCCCCGACTTTTTATCCGGCTCCGATCAGGCGGAATTCTTAAAGGAGGTTTTATTACTTGATTTTTGTTCTTAAAAAGAACAACATGTCGGCCGTACCCGAGAAAAAACCTCACTCATGACGACGGACCAGCCAGGCTGCCGGAAATTGACCGTGCGCGGACGCCCCGTGCCGGTGTTTGGCGATGGCGTGGTGGCCGGACCGTGGGTTGAACGGTGGGAGGGATTTTACGCCCCGACGCGTAGCGGGGGCGAAAGGAGTCGGGGCGTAAAGCCCCTCCCACAGCTTGGTGCGGCGCGCTGTGGCCGGGGCGATTCGGGCGAATCCGACCAAATCCAAGTAAATCCGACCAGATCCAACCTGTCGTCGGAACGCCCCGTAACCGGTGCGGCTACCGGGCGCGGGTCGGCTCGCGGGCGCTCGTCGCTACGGGGACGGGCGACTGCGGCGGGGGAAATCCAACCAAATCCAAGTAAATCCAACCTTGGGGTCCGATCGGCGGCGTTCGGACCGCACCGTAACCGGTGCGGCTACCGGAGCAGGTGGATTGGGCTGTGGGAGGGGCCTTATGCGCCGACGGGTGGCGGGGGCGGAGTGAGTCGGGGCGTGAAGCCCCTCCCACCGTGCGGAGGGGTGCGCTGCGGCCGGGGCGATCCGGGCGAATCCGGCCAAATCCAAGTAAATCCGACCAGATCCAACCTGTCGTCGGAACGCCCCGTAACCGGTGAGGCTACGGGGCGCGGGTCGGCTCGCGGGTGCTCGCCGCTACGGGGACCGGTGTCCGCGGCGGGGGAAATCCAACCAAATCCAAGTAAATCCAACCTGTCAGCGGGCCGCATCGTAACCGGTGCGGCTACCCAGCGCGGCGCATCCGACCGGGGTTCCGGAGTGGTGCGCGCGTTTCGGGTCGATGGTGAACGGGACCCGCGGCGGTGGGAGGGCGATGCGGGTGTGACCACCGAGGAGGTGGCCTTGGCGGAACTGCGGCCCGGTCGGTTGGGGTTGGCCGATGGCCGTGTCAGGTCACTTTTCTCACGGGGGCCGCAGTTCCTAAGGCAAGGGGGGACGTCAGCCGGATCAGGGAACTTCGTAGATTTCGACGAGGGCGGCGCCGGAGGTGTTGTTGGCGCCGCTGACCTGCGCGGTGTAGGCGCCGGGGGGCAGGGTCACGAGGAGCATCGCGTCCTTGCTCGTGGGGTCGGAGAAGCCGAACGCTCCGACGGCGGCACAGGCGGCGGTGAGTTGGGCGTCGCCGCCCCAGTTGTCGTTGGTGGCGAGGGTGGTGTCGCCGGAGAAGAGCTCAAGCTTGGGGTCGCCCATCGTGCCGGGGACGCCGAAGGCGCCGAGCGTGGGGCCAACGGCGCGGATCAAGATGGTGCGGCTGGTGTTGCCGCCGACCACGAAGCCGGCGGTCAGGCTCTCGCCGGTCCCGATCTGTTTCCGGACGGAGACGTTGATGAGGCGGGGCGTCGCCGCGGTGAAGGCGGAGACGGCGGTCGCGTCGTAAAGTTCGGCGAGGACGGTGCCGAGCGCGCCGCCGACGCCGGAGACGTTCAGGGTGTAGCCGCCGGCGGCGGTGGTGGGATTGAAGATCGCGGCGTCCTTCGAGGCGGCGCTGGCGAGGGGGAAGGCGCCGACGGCGGCGGCGGCGTTGGCGACCGCGGTGGCGCCGGCCCAGTTGTCGTTGGTGCCGACGACGGTGGTGCCGGAGACGAGGTCGATCTTGGAGTCGATCACGGCGTCGGTCAGGCCGAAGGGGATCAGCGACGGGCCGACGGCGCGGGCGAGGAGGGCTTTGCTGCCGGAGGTGTTGGCGCCGCCGATCACGGTGCCGACGGTGAAGTCGGGCACCTCGGCCGTGAGGCTGGTGCGGATCGAGAGGTTCAGGAGGTGGCCGAAATAGCGGTCGTTGGAGAGCGCGAGGGAGGCGGCGTTGCTGGTGACGGTGCCGGTGGCATTGGTCGCCGCGACGGTATATGCGCCGGTGTCGGCGGCGGCGGCGTTCTTGATGACGAGGAGGGCACTGGTCGCGCCGGCGATGGGGTTGCCTTTGCGGCGCCACTGGTAGGAGGGGGCGGGCGTGCCGCTGGCGTCGACGTTGAAG
>JAPLTR010000075.1 GCA_026398065.1 Verrucomicrobiota bacterium
GCGCCCAGCTGCCGAAGACCTGCGGGACCGAGACCAGGGGAAAGTCCGGGAACTGGGCGCGATTTTGGGCGAGCAAAGCCGCATCGACCGGGCGGAAGTGGTGCTTCACGGCGAGCGCCTGCCCGGCCGGACTGAAGAGAAACTCGAGGTAGGCCCGGGCGGCCTTCTCGGTGCCGTGCTTCGCCACGTACTTGTCGACCCAGACCACGGGATTCTCGGCGACCACGCTGACACTGGGAATGACGAGCTCGATGGCGTCCGGGCCGAGTTCCTTGAGCGTCAGGGCGGCTTCGTTTTCAAAGGTCAGCAGCACGTCGCCGATCCCGCGCTGGGCAAAGGTCGTGCTCGCGCCGCGCCCGCCGGTATCGAGCACCGGGACGTTGCGAAAGATCTTCTGCACGAGCGCGCGCGCCGTGGCGTCGCTGCCGCCCGGCTGCCGGAGGGCGTAGGCCCACGCGGCGAGGTAGCTGTAGCGGCCGTTGCCGGAGGTCTTGGGATTCGGGATGATTACGGACACGCCCTCGCGGGCGAGGTCGGACCAGTCCTTGACCTGCTTCGGGTTGCCCTTCCGCACGAGGAACAGAATCGTGGAGGTGTAGGGGACGCTGTCGTTGGGCAGGCGCTTCGACCAGTCGGCGGGGATGAGGGCGGCCTTCGCGAGCTGGTCGACATCGGGCACGCCGTTCATCGTGACCACGTCGGCCGCGAGACCGGACACCACCGAGCCGATCTGCTTGGACGAGCCACCGTGCGACTGATTGAGGACGAGTGTCTCACCGGTGGTCGATTTCCAGTGGGCGGCGAACGCGGCGTTGAAGTCCTTGTAGAACTCGCGCGTCACATCGTAGGAGACGTTGAGCAAGGCGGGGCCGTCGGCGGCCGAAGCCGAACCGACGGCGAGCGTCAGGGCGAAAAGGAGGGTGCGGGCGAGAATCATGAAAAGAGGGAAAGCGGAGAATCAGAGATGCTGACCGTAGGCCTGAAAGGCCCGGTAGCGGTGGATGAAGCGCGTGAGGATGAGGCTCACGGCGTCCTGGTAGATTTCGTCGGGCCACGTCGCGGGCACGCGCAACGTGAGTTCGAAGGGCTGCACCGGGAGATCGTCGGCGATGGAGAGCGGACCGTCGGTGGGCGCGACGCCGGCCGGACCGCGTTCGAAGCGAACGGGGAACGGGTCGACGTCGATCGACGAGATCAACTCGACATCAGGCGACGGCACGAGCCCGAGGGGCTCGCGCACGCGCACCGTGATGATGTCGTCGCCGGGAGCCGCCGCCTCGACGCGGATGTAACCGTGGTAGCTGCGGAGCCGCGCGTCTTTTTCGAGGAGGCCGATCTCGGGAAGGGTGCTGCGGCCCCAATGCTCCGTCGCGAGCGACCGCGCCGACGCCGGGGTCGCCAAATTGGCGGCGGCCACGAGCGGGAAAAACGTGAGGTCGAGGCCGTGGCCGTCCTCGGCGCGTTCGGCGAGACGTTCGCTCAGGCCGAGCAGGGCCTGCGCGGGACGAAGGTCCGAGGCGTCAAAACCGGAGAGAAAGGCGAGGCGCCACGAGGCGTCCGAAGCGTGCGGGCCGAAAAACACGAAGCGCGGCAGCCACACATTGCGCCCGGCAAAATACACCGGCCCGAGCGGCGAGGCGAAGAGATGCTGGCTCTGTTGCGCGGTCGGGTAGAGCGCACCGAGGTGCGCGGAAAAAATCTCGGCCGGCGTGGCCTCGGCC
>JAPLTR010000121.1 GCA_026398065.1 Verrucomicrobiota bacterium
CGCGAGCACCGCGATCGCGCGCGCCCGCGTCGGCGAGCCCTTCCGCCTCGCCCTGTCGGTCGCCAACGCCCCCACCGCCTTCCGCGCTGACGCCCTTCCCGCCGGGCTCACCCTCGACGCCACGACCGGCGTGCTCTCCGGCATGCCCACCGCCGCCGGCCGCCGCGCCCTCACGATCACCGCCGACAACGCCGCCGGCTCCGCCGCCACCGTTGTCGATCTGATCGTGAGCGCCCCCACCAGTGCGCCGGTATTCACGCTTCAACCCCAGAGCGTGCGCACCACCATCGGTACCGCCAAGGTCACGCTCACCGCCGCCGCGACCGGCACGCCGAAGCCCACCTTCACGTGGTTCTTCAAGGGCTCCGAGTTCTGCAACACCCCCGATCCCGTCCTCGAGCTCACCGACATCACCGCTGCCTACGCCGGCGATTTCACCTGCGTCGCCACCAACTCCGCCGGCACCGCCACCAGCGCGCCCGCCACGCTCTCCCTCGATTTCAGCGGCCTCGTCAACCTCTCCGCCCGCGCCAACGTCGGCACCGGCGCCAACGTCGTCATCCCCGGCATCGCCGTCCGCGGCACCAAGCCCAAGACCCTCGTCATCCGCGCCGTCGGTCCGACGCTCGGCGTCTTCGGCGTCCCCGGCACCCTCGCCAATCCCACCCTCACCGTCTTCGACGCCGCCAACCAACCCGTCCTCGTCAACGACAACTGGGGCGGCGTCCCCGACGCCGCCGCCCTCCAGACCGCCAGCGCCGCGCTCGGCGCCTTCGCTCTCGCCGACCGCAGCCTCGACGCCGCCGTGCTCGTGACCCTCGCCCCCGGCAACTACACCATCCAGGTCGCCGGCTCCGGCACCGCCGCCACCGGCGTGGCCCTCGTGGAGGTCTACGAAGCCGACGCGACCCCGAGCACCCTCGTCAACCTCTCCTGCCGCGCCCGCGTCGGCACCGATGCCGATGTCCTCGCCGCCGGCTTCGTGATCCGCGGCACCGCGCCGCGCCGCCTCCTCATCCGCGGCGTCGGCCCGACGCTCGGCAGCTTCGGCGTCACCGGCACCCTCGCCGACCCCAAGCTCGAGGTCTTCCGCCAGGGCACCGCCACCGCCATCGCCACCAACGACAACTGGTCCACCCCCGTCGGCGTGACCACGACCGCCACCGACCTCAGCAACGCCGCGACGAGCGTCGGCGCCTTCGCCCTCGCCGCCATCTCTCCTCCATGCGATGTCGTTTTCCGACTTCCCCACCGCTACCCTTGAGTGGATGCTCGACTTCCCCGATCGCGACTCGGCCTATCTCCACTCGTTAGGCCAGCTTCTTTTTGTTTGTCCGTTCAATGAGAGCGCCGATTTCCTCCATCAGCAGGTCGGAGAAGCAGAGATCCGACGGTCGCGGGTTTGCGATATCATCATGATAGAATTCGTGGATGCGACCCGACGCATCGAAGCAGTATCGGTCCGCGCTTCCAATAATTCTCATGAACGGCACCAACCCCGTCTTGCCAAAATTTCCTTCGAACTCATCTAACTGCGTCTTCATTTGGATTTCATCGGGCGCTTCCTTCGAAACCCCGAAGACAATCAATCCACACAGGAAAGACCAATACGGCCCAACGTCACCTTCTTTGCCCGCCGGCCAGATGTCCTCTTTCGCTCTCATGTAAAGCCCGCCTAGATAAGAGGTGGAGAATTCGCGAAACTCATCAGGAAATCGGAAGCCAACGTTTGCTTCAAACCTGGCGACGTCCTGTTCCGAAGCCTCCGAGCCGCGAGCGGAGAATACGTCGAAATCGGACGCACTCGGGTGATAGTTCTCAAAGTGGCGGTAGACTGCTTGGAGTGGCATGGTGCGAGGCCTTCTTGTCTGGACGCGGGCAGAATAGGCACAATATCCCCGACCACGTCCAGCAACGTCGCTTCCACCTCGGCATCCGCAATCTCGCCACCCTGTACCGTCCGCTTGTCGATGATTGGCGTCTCTTCGACAATACGGATCTTCACCCCCACCTTGTCGCCGAGGAAAAACAGGGCGCGCTGACCATCGTGGATGCCCCTCGGCTTGCGTTCATTGAAGCCTCCGCCAGCGTTCGTTTCATGCCCGAAACGCCTCGGTCGATCTCCGAAGAGCCGCCCGCGTACGTCCCCGGGGAAGAAACCCGCCGCTCGCTGCGCGCCATGCGCCGGGCCTTTGCCGATGTCGTCCTCGAAAACAAGGCCTGGGGCCTGCCGGTGATCCAGTGGCGCGATGGCATCGGCGTCGTCGAGGTCCCGCCCGAACAGCTCGAACCCCTCGCCCGCCGCATCCTCGAGGTCGACGGCGACCCGCTCCCCGCCGCCGAGGAACGCGCCCTCCTCGCCCACCTGAAAATCTAGCCACCGCCCGCGGTCTCGGTCCCCGTCCGCGATCCGTGGTTGGAACGAGCAGCAGCTGAATGCTCGGGCGGCTCGAACGACCGTATGTTGTTTTTGTATACTTTATTGTTGATTTATGAATTTTGAGGGTGGATACTCGGCTCCACCCTCCACCCGAAAATCACCCATGAACCCGACTCGCCCCGGATGCCCTCCGTCGCGAAACGCTGCTGCGTTCCGCCCTCTCGCCCCCGCAGCCCGCAACCGTCGGCCGGTCCGCCGCGCGCCCGACGGCTCAAGCCTCGCCGCCCCTTCGATCCGGCCAAATCCGACCAAATCCAAGTAAATCCAACCAGATCCGACCTCATCCCACCTTCCCGCCGGATTACACGGCTGCGCGCAACCAGCCCCGCCACCTTCCTCTGCGAGCCTCTGTGCCCTCCGCGGAAAAACCGATCTCCTCTCTCCTCCGACCCAAATCCGACCAGATCCCGGTAAATCGCACCAGATCCGACCAAATCCAACCTCTCGCCCCTCACTTCCGCAAATAAATCTCCGTGCCAATGGCGGATCGGTCCCGCCAAAGTGTCGTCCCCCCCCGATCACGCCCATGCTGCCCGTCCCCCCGTCCCGCGACCGCCCGCTCGCGTCCATCCCCGGTCGCGCTCTGTTCGCGCCTCCATCCCTCCGCACGCACACGACGACCCGGCGTTTCCACAATCATAATGTTCTCCGGTTCCCGCGGTCCCTGTCGCCATGAGCTTCCTCCGCGTCACCCTCCTCGCCGGTTTGCTCCTGCTGGCCGGGCCCCTGCGTTCCCAGGATAACTGGGTCACCTTTCCCCAACAGGCGACGTACCGCAACCTCTGGAGCATCGCCTACGGCAACCGCACCCTGCTCGCGGTCGGCGAATACGGGACCATTGTCTCCTACAGTTACGTCGATCAGGTCTGGCTCACCCGCCGCAGCGCCACCTCGGCCTGGCTGGTCGGGGCCGGCTACGGCGCCGGGCGCTTCATCGTCGTCGGCGACAAGGGCACCATCCTCACCTCGGACGACGCCGGCGAGACCTGGACGCCCCGACCCTCGGGCACCACCACCCGCCTCAACGCCGTCGCCTTTGGCAACGGCCGCTGGCTCATCGTCGGCGA
>JAPLTR010000597.1 GCA_026398065.1 Verrucomicrobiota bacterium
GCATCCTGATCGTGGACGATCAGCCGGCCAATGTCGCGGTGCTCGACCAGATGCTGCGGGCCGCGGGCTACGTTTCGGTGGCCTCGACCAACGATCCCCGGGCCGTGTGCGCCCTGCAACGGCAGCACGGTTACGACCTGATTTTGCTCGATCTGCAGATGCCGGGCATGGACGGGTTCCAGGTGATGGAGGGGCTGAAGGAAATCGATCCCGACGGGGCCGTGCCGGTGCTTGTACTCACGGCGCAGCCCGGGCACAAGCTGCGCGCGCTCAAGTCCGGGGCGAAGGATTTTGTCAGCAAACCCTTCGATCTGGCGGAGGTGCTGATGCGGGTGCACAACCTGCTCGAGGTGCGCCTCCTGCACCGGAGCGAGCTGGCGCTCAATGTCACCCGGCTGGAGAACTCCCAACGGATCGCGGCCCTCGGCGACTGGGAGCATGACTTTGCGCGCCAGCGCCTGCTGTGGTCGGACGGGATCTATCGGATTCTGGGGATCTCCCGGATGGAGTTTGCGCCCGATGCAGCCGTCTTTCATCGCCTGGTGCATCCGGATGACATCGAACTGGTGCGGCGGGAGAAGAAGGCCGCGTCAACGGGTTCGCGCCGGGTGGAGTTCGAGCACCGGATCATCCGACCCGACGGGGAGGAGCGACATATCCGGCAGATTGCCGAGGTGGTGCGGGACGGCGACGGGCGCCCCGTGCGAGAGGTCGGGACGCTCCAGGACATCACCGACAGCAAACAGGCGGGGGAAGAACTGCGCCGCAGCGAGGAGCGCTACCGGCTGATGTTCGAGAGCAACCCGTCGCCCATGTGGGTGTTTGACGAGGCGAGCTATGGATTTCTGGCGGTCAACGCCGCGGCGGTCTCGCTTTACGGCTACACGCGGGAAGAGTTTCTGGGGATGACCGCTGCGTCGATTCATGCGGCGGATGCTTTGCCGGGTCTGGTGGACAGCGCGAGATCGACGCCGCCGTTTTCCGATCAGGGCAGCCGCACCCAGCACCGGAAGAAGGACGGCACGGTCTTCCCGGTCGATATGTTCGTCCATGGAATCGAATTCGCGGGGCGGTCGGCGAGGCTCGTGCTGGCGGTGGACCGCACGGAGGCCGAGAGGGCGGCCGCGGCCCTGCGGGCCAGCGAAGCGCGTTTCCGGGCGCTGAGCGAATCCGCCCCGATCGGCATCTTTGAATGCGATGCGGACGGCCGGGTCATCTATTACAATCCGGCCCTGATCGCCCTGTCGGGCCGGCCCGCGAAAGACAGCCTGGGCGGCGGCTGGACGGAGAGCATTCAGGCCGAGACCCGGGCCGCGACGACGGCCCGATGGGCGGATTTCACCAGGAACGGCGGAGTCTGGGACGAACAATTGCGCGTGGCCCGGCCCGACGGTGCGCTGCGGTGGATGCACGCACTCGCCGTGCGCAGCGTGGACGGCGAGGGCCGCGTGACGGGTTTCGTCGGCACGATCGAGGATATCACGGAGCGCCAGCGCGCGGAGGAGGAATTACGCGGCAAGACGGCGCTGCTGGAGGCCCAGATCGACTCGTCGATCGATGGCATCCTGATGATCGGTCCGGACGGGCAGCGGATCCTGCGGAACCAGCGCTACCTTGAGCTGATGAAGATTCCGCCGGAGATCGCCGCGCTGAGCGGCGATACGGCGGCGCAGCAGCAGGTGATGGAGCGGGTCCGCCACCCGGAAGCACTCGCCGAGCGAGTCCGGTACCTGTATGCGCATCCCCATGAAACGAGCTGGGACGTGGTCGAGCTCAAGGACGGGACGGTGCTCGACCGCTACTCCGCCCCGATCATGAGCCGGGAGGGAAAGCACTATGGCCGGATCTGGGCGTTTCGCGACATCACGGCGAACCGGGCCGCGGAACGCGCCCTGCGCGAGAGCGAACAGCGGTTCAAGCTGGTGGCGCGCGCCGTCAGCGACGTGGTCTGGGACTGGGACCTGGTCGCCGACACGCTCTGGTGGAGCGAGGGTTTCCTGACCGTGTTCGGTTTCGCGGCCAGGGAAGTCGAGCCGAGTGTCCAGGCGTGGACGGGACGGATCCACGCCGACGAACGCGGCCGGGTGATGGACGGGATGCGGCTGGCCATCGACACGGGCGCGGAGTCGTGGAACGCGGAATACCGCCTCCGGCGCAAGGACGGCAGCTACGCGTTTGTGCAGGACCGCGCCTACATTCTGCGCGACGCGGCCGGGAAGGCGATCCGCATGGTGGGCGGGATGGGCGACCAGACGGAGCGGAAGCGGCTCGACGAGCATTTCCTGCAGGCGCAAAAGATGGAGGCGCTGGGCCAGTTCTCCGGAGGCGTGGCGCATGACTTCAACAACATCCTGGCCGTGATCTCGGGCTATGCCGAGCTGTCCCGGATGCAGCTGAAGGACCAGCCCGCGATCGGCGAACACCTCGGCGCCGTCCTGCAGGCGGCGGGGCGCGCGACCGACCTCGTCCGGCAGATTCTGACCTTCAGCCGCCAGCAGCCCCAGGCGCGCCAGCTGATCCAGCTCCGCCCGGTCGTGGAGGAAAGCATCAAGCTCATGCGGGCCACGCTGCCCTCGACGATCGCGTTCGAGACCGCGGTCGCCACCGACGCCCCCACCGTCCTCGCGAATGCCAACCAGATCCATCAGGTTCTGATGAACCTCGCCACCAATGCCTGGCACGCCATGAAGGACCACACGGGGCGGCTCCAGGTGAAACTGGAGCGGTTCACGGTGGACGCGGACTATGCGACCATCCAGCCGCGCCTCCACACCGGGGCGTATGCGCGGATTTCCGTCAGCGACACCGGCTCGGGGATGAACCAGGCGACCTTGCGGCGGATCTTCGAACCGTTCTTTACTACCAAGCCGCCCGGCGAGGGCACCGGCCTCGGGCTCGCCGTGGTGCATGGCATCATGGACAGCCACGACGGGGCGGTCACGGTGTACAGCGAGCCCGGCGAGGGGACGATCTTCCACCTCTATTTTCCGGCGCAGGCCGGCGAGGCGGAAGTGCACATGTTCAAGGAGGAGCCTCCCCCGCAGGGGCACGGCGAGCGCATTTTGGTGGTCGACGACGAGGAACTGCTGGCCCGGCTGGGTCAGCAAACCCTGACCGCCCTGGGCTACCAAGTGGAGTTCACGACGAATTCCGAAACGGCGCTGGCGATGCTGCGGACCGACCCCCACCGCTTTGCCCTCGTGGTCACCGACCAGACGATGCCGGGCATCACGGGACTGCGGCTCGCGACCGAACTCGCGAAACTCCGGCCCGGGCTCCCCGTCATCCTCCTCACCGGCTACAGTCCGGCGCTCACCGAGGACTGCCTCAAAGCGGCCGGGGTCCGCCAGCTCCTGCTGAAACCAATCAACCTCCGAACGTTGGGCGTCGCCGTTCACGCGGCGCTCGCCGGTGGTCCGCCGTCCTAGCCATGGCCCGGATTCTTCTGATCGACGACGATGCCGCGTTCCGGACGATGTTGCGCGCCACGCTCACCGATTTCGGCCACGTGGTGATCGAGGCGCGCAACGGCAAGGAGGGGATGGAGCTGTTTCCGTATGCTGACGCCGAGGTGGTGATCACCGACATCGTGATGCCGGAGAAGGAGGGGATCGAGGTGCTGATGGAGTTGCGGAACCGGCGGCCGCCGGTGAAGATCATCGCGATTTCCGGGGCCGGGCGCGCGGGCGAGGTGGACTACCTCTATATGGCGCACCTGTTGGGGGCGGCCAAAGTGCTCGCCAAACCTTTCACCAACGAGGCGCTCTGCGCCGCCATCAACGCGCTGGTGGCGGAGGATCTGCAGAGGCCGGACGGCGCCTGAATGCGGGCGAGCGACGCCGGCAATCGCAACAATTCGAAACCGCCGGCGAACCTCCGGCAATTTACGGACACTATATTGGGCACCATGAAAACATTCCACAAACCTATCGCCCTTGCCGCCCTGTTCACCCTCACGCTCGGTCTCGCCTCGGTCGGCGGCGGCTGTGCCTCCACGCCCACGAAGGAGAGCACCGGCGAATTCGTCGATGACAGCTCGATCACCATGAAGGTGAAGGCCGCGTTCATCAAAGACCCGGTCGTGAAGGCCAGCGACGTGACCGTCGAGACGTTCAAGGGCACCGTCCAGCTCAGCGGTTTCGTCAACACCAGCGCCGAGAAGGCCCAGGCCGGCCGGCTGGCCGAAACGATCAAGGGCGTGACCGCCGTGAAGAACAACATCGTGGTCAAGTAACGTACGTCCCAAGTCCGGGCGGTGTCCGCCCAGCCGGTTCCAACCGGGCGGACACTAGCTCGTCGTGCTGCGCTTCACTTTGCCGTAGGCGTCCTGAGTGCTGACCCAGGCGCGGCCGACCTTGTCCTTTTCCTGGTCCCAGGTCTCGCGGGAGGCCTTGGCCAGTTCGAGGCCGACGGCGTGGAGGTAGGATCGGGCGGACTCCAGCTCCTTCATCGCGAAATCCCATTCCCGGGTGTCGGTGATGCCTTTCATGGTCCGGCGCTTTGCGACGAGCTCGCGGACTTGGGCGTCCAACTGCGCTTCCAGTCGCGAGAGCCCGGCGGAGAACTGCGCGCGCATCTCGTGGGTGCAGTCCTTGATGTCGCTCCACTGGGCGGAGGCGACGTCGGCCGCGGCCGCAGGTGAGGGGGCCGCGGCGAAGGCCGGCCCGGTGGCGAGGGCGCAGGCCACCGCGACCAGTTGGGTGAGTTTCATGGGTTTTGCCGGTGGCGAGGCCGCTGTGGTGAAAAGTTGGATACGTGGTGCCGGTTCAATCTTCGGCGGTGAAGCCGACCTTGATGGTCACCTGCCACTGCAGGATCCTGCCCTTGTCGATGGCCCCGCGCGTCTCGAGGACCTGGAACCAGGCGAGCTTCCGGATGGTTTGGTGGGCGTGCTTGATGGCGTTGGCGACCGCGTCCTCGATGGACTTGGCGGAGGTGCCGGTGAGTTCGAGATGACGGTAGATATGGTCTTTCATGGGAGCGAGGCGGGGAATGGTTTAGTTGCAGCCGCAGCCGTCGGTGCTGTCCTTGATCGCCTTGGCGATGGCCTCGCGGGTTTCCCCGGTGCGCTTCTGAACGCGGCCGTACAGCTCCTCCTGCTTGCCTTCGACATATTGGAGATCGTCGTCGGTGAGGTGGGCCCACTTCTGCTTCAGTTTGCCCTTGGTGATGTTCCAGTCGCCCTTGATTTCGAGTGTCGTCATGATGATTTTTTTCTGATGTAGTGAATCCCTTGCGGGCGGCCAACGACCGGAGCCGGTCGGAATCGCCTTCACTTCCAATGTGGACCGAGACGGGTCGCGGCGCCATGGGGTGTGCAGCCCACGGTGGGGCGGACGCCAGCGTCCGCGGCCCCGGACCGTGGTCGGGTTTTACCCCATCGACTGCGGGTCCCGTCGGCGGTAGTCTCGTACAGCAGTTATTTCTCACCTCCGCCGTGGACACGGGCGTTTGTCGCCCGGCTCAGGCTCATCCGCCTCACTCACCAACCATGAAATCCACCGCGCCGCTCACCGGCTCGCACCTGCGGACCTATCACACGATCTTTCAACACCCGGCCTCGCACACCCTCGCGTGGCTGGATGTCCATGCGCTGTTTCGCCATCTCGGTGAGGTCGAGGTCTCGCCGGACGCGGGCCTGAAGGTCACGCGCAACGGGGAGGTCCTGATTCTCCATGCGCCCCGGACCAAGGAGGTTTCGACCACGGATGAGCTTCTGTCGTTGCGTCACTTCCTGACGCGCTCCGGCGTGATCGGGGACGAGAAGGGGGCGGGGGAAGGGGACTGGTTGGTGGTGATCGATCACCGCGAGGCGCGGATCTACCGTTCGCTCGCGCCGGGGTCGTCGGCCCAACAGATCCGGCCGCACGTGTCGGAGGACTATTTCCGCCACGCCCCGAATTCCGCCCAGATTTCGCGCGGAAAGGAAAAACCCGACCCGAACAGTTTCTTCGAACCGGTCGCGGCCGCGCTGAGCGGGGCGAAGCAGATCCTGCTGTTCGGCAGCGGGACGGGCACGAGCAGCGAGATGGATCAGTTCGCGGGGTGGTTGAAGCAACGTCGCCCGGAGGTGGCCAAGCGGGTCATCGGGACGCTCGTGATCGACGAAACCCACCTGAGCGAGGCCCAGGTGCTCGCGAAAGCCCGGGAGTTTTACGCCACCCCCGGTGGCGCGTAGTCCCTCACCGGGATCGCAAACGTCACACGCATGGCCGTCAAATTTCAAGATTACTACGAGACGCTGGGCGTCGCGCGGACGGCCTCGGCGGACGAGATCAAGCAGGCGTTTCGCAAACTCGCGCGGATCCACCATCCCGACGTCGCCAAGAACAAGGTGACCGGGGAGGCGAAGTTCAAGGAGATCAACGAGGCCTACGAGGTGCTCGGCGATGTGGAAAAACGAAAACGCTACGACGAACTGGGGCCGAACTGGCAGGAGGCAGCCGACGGCATGTCCGGTCCCGGCGGCGGACGTTCGACGCGGTCCGGCCCGGCGCGCGGCGGGCCGGGCGAGGAGGAGTTCGAATTTGGCGGCACGGGCTTCAGCGATTTCTTCGAGTCCTTTTTCGGCGGCGGTCGCGGGGGTTTCGGCGCCGGCCATCCTGGGCACGACGGTGGGGCTGACGAGGATCGGGCCTTTCCCCGGGCGGGCCGGGATGTCGAAGCCGACCTCCTGGTCACCTTGGAGGAGGCGCTGCGCGGCTCGCCGCGCAAGGTCACGCTGCGGCGGCCCGGCGGGCGCGGGGCGCCCGACCGAACCGACACCTATCAGGTGCGCATCCCCCCGGGCGTGCGCGAGGGGCAACGGATTCGTCTCGCCGGACAGGGCGGGGCGGGCCGGGACGGCGGACCTGCGGGCGATCTTTACCTGAGGGTGCGGCTCGCGCGTCACCCCGACTTCGCGGTGCAGGGGGCCGACCTGCACTGCGACCTCGACCTCGCGCCCTGGGAGGCGGTGCTGGGCGTGCAGGTGAAAATCCCGGCGCTCGACGGTCCGGCGTTGTTGCGTGTGCCGCCCGGCACGGCCGGCGGCAGCCAGTTGCGCCTGCGCGGACTCGGCCTGCCGCGGGAGGACGGGGCGCGCGGCGATCTCTACGCGACCGTGCAAATCCGCACGCCCGCCACGGTGGAGCCCGACGAGCGCTTACTATGGGAGCAACTGGCGGCCGGATCAAAATTCAAACCAAGGAGCGAGTCATGAACGAGCCCACGTGGAACGAGCGGTATTCGCTGACCGTGCTGCGCACGACCACGGTCAGTTCCCCGACCTATTCCCTCGATGAAACGGCCCGGCTGGCCGGCCTGCATCCGGAGATGGTGCGCCACTACTGCCATCTCGGCCTGCTGGGCGCGGCGCGCACCGGGGCAGGGGCGGACCTCTGGTTCGACGACGATGCGGTCTATGAGTTGCGCCAGTTCGAGCGCTACCGGAAGCACCATCGCGTCGACCGCGAGACGGTCCGGCTGATCTTCGAGCTGAAGCGCGAGGTCGAACGCCTGCAGGCCGAGGTGCGTTTTCTGCGCGGTCCGTGACCCGGACCGGAAAATAAATTTTCCGAAGTTGGGCAACACCCGTTCGTCCCCCGGGTCGGTTCGGAGTAGCCTCAATCACCCACGCGGGGAGACGGGCCATGGAGGAAGCCCCACCCAAACGGGCAATCCGCCGACGGCCCGCTCCGGTTCCACCCAAGGATAAATTATGCTCCACAATACCAAGGACCTCTACGGTTACAAACTCAGCGCAACCGATGGTGACATCGGCCGCGTGCGGGACTTCTACTTCGACGACAAAACCTGGGTGCTCCGTTACCTCGTGGCCGACACCGGCACGTGGCTCACCGGGCGCCTGGTGCTGCTGTCGCCGCACGCCTTCGGCCCGCTTGACGATGACGACAAAACCCTCGAGGTGAATCTCACGCGGAAGCAGATCGAAAACGGCCCGACCATCGAGGCGCACAAACCCGTCTCCCGCCAATACGAGGTCGACTACTATCGCTACTACGGATGGCCGGCCTACTGGGATGGCGGCGCGCTATGGGGCATGGGCGGCTATCCGGTCGTGCTGCCACCGACGAGCGACGAACTGGAAGCGCACGTCCAGCACCATCATCGCGACGACAAGCACCTCCAGAGCGCGGCCTCGATCAAGGGCTACCCGATCCAGACGACCGACGGCCCGATCGGCCATGTCACCGGTTTCATGGTCGACGACAAGAGCTGGGCGATCCGCGAACTCGTCGTCGAGACCGGCCATTGGTACGCGGGCAAGGAAATCCTGATCGCGCCGAGCAAGGTCACCCGCATCAGTTACGAGGAATCGCAGGTCTATGTGCACCTCACCAAGGCCGACATTGAACGGACCGGGGAGCACAAGGTGGTCCATGCCGGTGCAGCAATCCCGCCGGTGGGTGGTTTTCCGAAAGAGTGACGATCGGATCGACGGGGTGCTGGCGGAGCGTGCCACCCATTGACCCGTCCCCACGAGCAGGGCGGCGGGCCTTCTGGCCCCCGCCCTGTTTTGCCGTTCGCCCGGGTCGGGCGCTCCGCGTCGGCGTAGGACGGCCGCTCGTGCGGGTGGTGGAGATCAGTGATGCAGCGGCGCGGCAGGCCAGGGCCAACGAGGTGGCCCGATCGCTGCGTCGCCCACGCCCGGGGAGGGAAGAGCGCCTCAGTTTTTCGAGCGAAAGCCACCCATCAGGAGCATGATCACCAGAACCAGGAGGATCAGGCCGACGCCGCCGCCACCGACGGCCGGACCGCCGAGATAAAAGCCGCCGCCACCGAAGAGCAGCAGGAGAACGAGGATGAGAATGATTGGGTTCATGGGAGGCAATCATACTGCTCCGCGGAGGTCTCCGGGAATGGGGCGAAAACCTCCGTATCAGGGGGCGCGGTACGAGGCGACGCGGCGGAAATCGCTCCAGCTGTAGTCCATCGCGCTTCCGAGTTTGGACAGGGCGACGCGCGCGGTGCTGCCGCTCTTCACGTCGCCGGATTTGCCGTCGGCATCCTCGTCGGTCGGCGCGATACCGACGTCGATGTCGAGGTCGGTGATGCGGGCGAGCCCCAGCAGCACGCGGATCGGCTGGCGCAAGGTCGCCGCGATCCGGGTGAGGCCGCCGGTCGCCTTGTCGACGGTGATGCGAACGGCGATCTTCTCGACGGCGAGCAGGCGGGCCGCCTCGGGGCGGAGGCCGACTTCGAAGCGCGCGGAGGTGGGCGTCTCGTCGAGGAGCGTGGCGTGCTCGAGGTCGAGGTATTCGTTGGGGGTCTTGACGACCTTCTTGCGCGGTTTGCCGTTCTTGGCGGTTTCCCATTTCTCGCGCTGTTGGGCGGTCGCCGGCCAGCCGTTCACCTCGATGAGGCGCCAGCGCCGGCTGTCGGGCAGCGAAGGGTCGTAGCGCTCCGTGCGCTCCTCCTTCACGCTGCCGTCGTCG
>JAPLTR010000496.1:0-1874 GCA_026398065.1 Verrucomicrobiota bacterium
GTGGGTTCGCTCCTTCGGACGAATCTCGCCGCCCCTTTATTCATTCTTCGGCGCGTGAATTCTGAATAAACCCACATCTATCTTAAAATCAGCGACTAATCTGCCACCAAAATCACCGCCCAGACCTCCCCGCCCTTGCCGTTGGCGGGGCCGCCGAGCACCGCCGGCACGCCCGGGCGCAGGACCAGCCCGGTGTTCATGAGCGAGCGCCCGCCGTCCTGCCAGTTGACCTTGAGCCGCACACCCTTGCCGTCGGACTTCTCCGCCTCCAACTCCAGCGAGTGACCCCGCCCGAGCTTCACGCCGGCCTTGCCCCCGGCGAGCGACGCCGAGCCCTCGCCCGCGAGCTTGTAGCTCTCGAAGCGCAGGATACGGCGCAGCGTCGGTTCGTAGGGCGCGAGCCGCGCGTCGGACGAACCGCGCTCGTTTGAGGCGAGCACGAGGAAGGCGCGCACGTGACCGGCTTCGGCCGCCGGCGCGACGGCGCGCGATCCGAGCAGCAGCGCAAAAAGGATCAACGGGGTAAGCAGTTTCAGTTTCATGGCAGTTCTCCTAGTTTTTGGACCAATTGGCGGCGCGCGTTAAATAGCCGGGACATGACCGTGCCCGGCCGGCAGTTCAGTTGCCGGGCGATTTCCTCGTAAGACAGGCCTTCGACCTCGCGCATCGTAAGCACGGCACGATGTTTCTCCGGCAAGGCCGCGATGGCACGCTCGAAACGCGCCCCGCGCTCCGTGCCCTCGAGTTCCTCGCCGGGTCCGGGCGCCGTCGACGCCGGCTCGATCGTCTCGCCGGTCCGCTCGTTGGCGAGGAACGGCAGAAAGCGCACGAACCACCGTTGCTGTTTTCGTTGGTGGTCGATCGCCCGTCGCGTCGCGATCGCGTAGAGCCAGGTCGAGAATTTCGCCTCGCCGCGGTAGTCCTTGAGATTGCGCCAGACGGTAACCCATATCTCCTGACAGACGTCGCGCGCGTCATGCTCGTTTCTCAGAACGCCCACCACGCGCCGAAACACCGCCTCGTAGTTGGCCTTCACCAATTCGCCAAATGCGGCTTCGTCACCCGTCTGCGCACGTCGCAACCGCTCCGCCTCGGCATCTAGGGGCGTGGGTTCGGTGGAGACTGGGTTCGGCTCGGCCACAGGGCGGAAAGGGACCGGTCTGGCTCCACGACGTTCCTCGAGTTTCGCCGCCCGGCCCCGCCACTCTGCGCGCAACCGGCCCCGACAGAAGCCCAAACCCGCGTCCTTTACTGCGCCCGCCAAATCGCTACCGTCCGCCCATGCCCGACGCCTCCCCTCCGCCCCGGAAGGTCTACCGGTTCAAGCCGACGGAATTCGAGAACGTCAACGACGTGCGGCGCGACGAACCGCTCTCGCTCCACGAAACCCAGCCGAGGCCCGACCCCGGCATCGTCCCGACGGACAAGGTGCGCATCGACGTCCGCGATCTCGCCCGCGCCGCGATGATCCCGCCCGCCGCCTCGCCCCCTGCCCCCGCCCGCACCAACGAGGTCCACACCCTGCTGCGCGACAATGCCGCCCGGGCCGAGGCCGCCGGACTGAACCGGCTGGCGGAAAAACCACGCCGCCGTTCGCGTCGCAAACGCGACTACGCCATTGCCATGATCCTCGGCAACGCCGTGCTGCTCATGGGGACCGCCATCATGCCCCTCTTCGGCATCGTGGGCCTCATCATCTACAATCTCGGTCTCACCTGGATCATGTGGTTCGTCATGGACGACTATTGACCCGGCTTCGCGTCCCTCCCCACCCTCCCCTGCCACCATGCCCGACGAACCCGATCCGCCCCGGAAGTTCTACGGCTTCAAGCCGCGCGAATTCGAGAGCGCCAACACCCACCCCCCCATGCCCC
>JAPLTR010000496.1:1939-4820 GCA_026398065.1 Verrucomicrobiota bacterium
TCGATGGCACGCCGCCGCCCGCCCCCGACCCGGGGATCGTCTCCACCCATTCCGGCCCGATCGACGTCCGCGATCTCAACCGCATCGCGACCACCGGCCAGCCATTGCTCTCCGCGAAGCCCGCCCCGAACAAGGAGAACGAGATCCACGGCGTCCTCCGCGACAACCTCGCGGTCGCCAACGCCGCCGGCTTAAACGAAGTAACCCTCGACCCGAACTACGTTTCCCCCCGCCAAAAACGCATCCGGCGCATGTGGATCATCATCGTTGCGGCCGACGTCCCGCTCGTCCTTTTGGCGTGGAAAATCGGCCCGGGTGCGGCGATCCCCTTCGTCTGCGCCCTTGGCGCCATCGGGATGGTCACCGGCATCCAAATTTTCAATACATTTTTCCTCAACACCGACTGACCCCGCGCCGCCGCCTTCAGCCGGTGAGGCGAAACCAGTCGAAGTCCGCGTGCCCGGCCCCGGCAGCGCCCGCTCCGCCCGCGGCAAACACGCCCACCTTTGCCCCGACCCACTTGCTCGACCGCGCCTGAAATGCGGGCCCGATCGTGGTGCAGGCGCCGCCGTCCACGCTGAACGAAAACTGGCACTGCGCCCCCGCCCCGACCGAAACGCGCAGCATCACCCGCGCGCCCGCGACGGGAGCCGACGCCAGCTCCACCTCGCCGCTCCCCGTCTGGGCCTCGGCGCACTGCGCGAGCACGAGCCGCAGACCGTCCACGGTCTGCCGCAGTCCCAGCCAGGCATAGTCGTAGCCAAACACCACGAGTCCCGCGCGCTCGCCCGCCGCACCCGGCGCAAACTCCAGCAGCGTCGTCGCTGTAAACTTCGGCGCCGGAAATTTCTGCATCAGTAGGTTCCCCGCGTCCCACAATGAGGGCGTCGGCCCGGGTTGCAGGCATTTCAGGCGCAGCCAGCCGCTCCGCGCCCCGGAGGACGTCCACGCCGGCTGCGGGTTCGCCTGCCACTGCCACTGGCGCCCCGGTGCGCCAACTGCAAACTCATCCGAGGTCGCGGGCACCGCCGGGGCGACCGCCCCAGCACCCGCCGGCTTGCGCCAGACGTTCACCGGCTCGCCGCGCCCCTCGGCTGCTCCGCCGATCGGCACGCCCATCCGCGGCCAGCCGTCCGCGCCCCACTGCATCGGCTGCAGATGGACGATGCGCCCATAGGCCGGCCGCTCCTGAAAATGAAGAAACCAGTGCTCGCCCGCCGGCGTGTCCACCCACGCTCCCTGGTGCGGCCCGTTGACCTCCGTCGCCCCCCGCTCCAGCACGATCCGGCTCTCATAGGGACCGAAGATCTCCCGGGCCCGGAAGACCGCCTGATACCCGTCCGTCACCCCGCCCGCCGGGGCAAAGACAAAGTAGTATCCGTCGCGCTTATACAGCTTCGGCCCCTCGATAGTCTTCCAGCCTGCCATCGTATCGCCGTCGATGATGGTCCGGCCCTCATCGGCAACGCTGCGGCCGTCGGCAGTCAGCCGGTGCAAGGTCACGCGGTTGCAGATGCCCGCCCGGCTCTTCGCCCAGCCGTGGACCAGGTAAACCGACCCGTCGTCGTCCCACAGCGGGCACGGGTCGATCAGCCCCTTGCCCGCCTTCACCATCGTGGGCTCCGACCAGGTCCCGCGCGGATCGTCCGCCGTCACGACATAGAGGCCGAAATCGGGATCGGGATAAAAAATCCAAAACTTCCCCGCATGGTATCGGATCGACGGCGCCCACACCCCCGCCCCATGCCGCGGCTGCGCGAAATGCGCCTCCGGCACGAGTCGCGGCAGCGCATGATTGACGAGCGTCCAGTTCACGAGATCCCGCGAGTGCAAGATCGGCAGGCCGGGAACATGGCTGAAACTCGAGGAGGTCAGCCAGTAGTCCTCGCCCACGCGGATCGCGTCGGGATCGGAATAGTCGGCAAAGAGCACCGGATTCTGATAATGGCCGTCACCGAGATCGGGCAGCCAGGGAGCGAGCGGAGTGGTCACGGCGGGAAAAATTTCAGCTCTTCCGCTCAAGCTCCAGCCGCGGCACAAGCAGCTGGATCGCGAGCAATGACAGCAGATACATGCCCGAGAAGTAGCCGAACACGGTGACGTAGCTGCCCGTTTTCTGGAGGATCTCCCCGGTGAAGCCGTTGACGAAGCCGCCGGTGAAATAGGCGACGAAGCCGCCCAGCCCGACCACCGAGCTGATGGCCTCCTTCGGCATCGTGTCGGCCACGACACTGAAGAGGTTGGCGGACCAGCCTTGATGGGCGGAGCCCGCGATGCCCACGATCAGCACCGCGAGCCAGACCGTGGGCGAATACGGGGCGAGAAACACCGGCACGACCGAGAGGGCGCAGATGAGGAGCGTCGTTTTTCGGGCGGCGTTGACGGTCCAGCCACGACCGATGAGCCGGCCCGCGAGCCAGCCGCCCGCCACTCCGCCGACCGCCGCGATGGCAAAAAACGCGCCCGTCCACCAACCGACGGCCTGGGTGGGAATGCCAAACCGCTTGCTGAGAAAATCCGGCACGAAGAACTGATAAAAGCCCCACGCCGGTCCCGCGAGGATGCTGGCGATCACGTAAGCCCACACCGCCCGGTAGCGGAACAGCCTCAGCCACGGAACCTTCACCGTCTTCTCCTCCACCGCCGGCTGCCCCTGTTTGATGTAGGCGAGTTCGGCCGGCGAAAGCCGCGGGTGCTTCTCCGGCGCGTCGTAGACGAACCACCAGACGGCGACCCACACAAAGCCGGTCGCACCGGTGAGGTAGAACGTCGATTGCCAGCCGAGATGCGAATAGAGCCACGGCACGACAATCGGGCAGACGATGGCGCCGACGTTGGTGCCGGCATTGAAGAGACCGGTGGCGAGCGCGCGTTCCTTCGC
>JAPLTR010000145.1 GCA_026398065.1 Verrucomicrobiota bacterium
TTCACGTCAAAGCCCGGCATCACTGTGGAAACGCCGCCCCGGGGGCCGGGCGTCTCACCCACTTTGAGCAGGCTCATCCCGGCGGCGCGGCTGAAGTTCCCGCTGAGACTCGTCCGGTAGTTGAACACCGGCCGGGAGCGCTCGAAGGCGCTTTTCAGCACCAGGTTGATGGCGCCCCCGATCGTGTCGGACGGCGTGTCGGGAAGAGGCGACTTGGTCACTTCGATGAACGCCATGTTGTTCAACGAAACCTGATTGAACTCCGTGCCGCGGGAGAAATTGTCGGCCGCGCTCGCCATCCGGTTGCCGTCGATCATCACCGCGGTGCCGAAGGAGGGCAGACCGCGGACCGACACGTAGCGCGCGTCGGCATTGTTGTAGTCGATCGAGAGGCCCGGGAGATATTTCACAAACTCCGCGACATTGCCCTCCGCGGAATCGCCGAACTCGTCCGCGGCGACGACGTTTTTCAGGTTCATCGCGGTGCGCCGTTCGTTGATCGCGACGGAACTGCCGCTCATGGTGCGCTGCGACTCCACGACAAACGCCTCCAGCACCACCGTCTGCTTCGCGTCGGGGCGGCCCGCGTCGGCGGCCGGCAGGGAGAAGTCCGCCGTGACCGGCTCGGCCGTGACGGTGACCGTGGTCGTCTGGGTCACGTAGCCGCTGATCGAGGCCTCGAGCGTGCGCGTGCCCAGGGGCACGCGGTCCAGGCGATACTCCCCGAATCCGTTGGTCAGGGTCTCCGGCCCTCCGCCCGTCACCGCGACGCGGACGTTGCCGAGGTAGTTGCCGCGGGCGGCATTTTCTACGCGGCCCTGCACGACCCCCGTGAGCGGCGTGCCGTCGGCCGCGTGCGTCGGCTGGGCGGGCGCCAGCACCACCGCCAGCCAGGTGGCCAAAAGCGTCATCGGTCCCGCCCGGCGCGGCGCAGGCTTAGGGGCAGTGCGGTTCACCATGAGCGCGCCCGATTTCTCATCCTCCCTGACCGTCAGTCCGGTATTGGCGACCAGCCGGGCGAGCGCCTCCCGCGCGGAGAACTCCCCCTCGACGGCGTTCGTCCGAAGGCCCCGCACGGTATCCACCAGGTACACGACCTGGTGGCCGGATTCCTCGGCGAAGCGTTTGAGCGTCACGGCGGCGTCGCCCGGCGCGAGCGCATAGAAGCGCCGGGATTCGCCTTCGGCCGCCGCAGACGGCACGACAAACGCACACGTGGCCAGCGTGGCCAAGACCGGAGCAGAGGTAACGAGGGGTTGGGTCATAAGGAGCAGGGGAAGTGCTCCTGAGACGAGACGGCGGAGAAAATGGGTTATCCGCACTCGCATGATTTTTTCCGCGCGGTGCGGCGGCTTTCAGCGCAGGGCGCGCAACACGACGACGGTTTCACCCTGCCGCTCCACCGCGATGCTCCCGCTGCCTTCGAGCAGCCGGACGAAGGCCTCGGCGTTGTCGGCGGCAAACGTGCCGCCGACCGGGCGCTCGCCGAGCGCCGCGTCGCCGAGCACGAGTTGGAGGCGGTTGCGGCAGTTGAACTGAGCGATGACGTCGCGCAGCGGCGTGTCGGAGAAGACGAGTTTGCGTTCCTGCCACGAGAGGGCCTCGCGGATCGCGTCGGGCGCGATCCGTTCGACGACGGGTGAGGCGGCGGGCGCAACCGCGGACGGAGCGGCGGCGGGTGCGGTCGCGATGAGGGTGCGTTCGTTGGCGGCGATGAAGGTGGGCGCGGAAAGCGACGCGGCCGGCGCCACGGGATCGGATACCGACACTTTTCCCTCGGTCACCAGCACCTCGACCGCGGAGGCCAAGAGGCGGACGTTGAACGCCGTGCCCACCGCGCGCACGGCGACGCCGCCGGCCGAGACGATGAACGGGCGCGCGCGGTCATGCGCCACCGTGAAGTGGCCCTCGCCGCGCAGGAGGGCCACGCGGCGCTCCCCGGGAGTCAGCGCGACGCTGACCTCGGAGCTGGCGTTGAGCTCGACGACGGTGCCGTCGGCCAGCACGACGCGTTCGTAACCACCGGCGGAGGTGGCGTAATGTTGCGCGGACGATGCCACGCGGCCCCACTGCCACCAGCCGAGGGCGCCGAGCGCGAGGGCGGCGGCGCACCCCACGACCAGGCGCACGAGGGACCAGCGCCGGGCCGGCGCCGCGGATGCGCGGGTGACGCGCGCGGGCGAGGGAAACACGACCACGGGCTGCAGCTCCGCGCGCAC
>JAPLTR010000632.1 GCA_026398065.1 Verrucomicrobiota bacterium
GTCGGAGTTCGGCGGTGGGGGATAGGGAGGTAGCGGGCGGGTGTGGGGATCAGAGCGGGTGGCACGGGGTGCCCATCTGCTCGAAGAGGGCGCGGCCCTCGGCGGTGGCCTTCACCGCGGCCCAGGCGGACTCCCACGGCTCGCCCTTGGCGGTGCGGTCGTTGACGAGCGCGATGAAGCGGTCGGAGGCGGGGCCGGCGGGCTTGCGCGCGCCGAGGTCGCGGGTGCGGGCGGCGAGCTTCAGGGCGGCGCCGGGGCGCTCGTTGGCGAGGGCGGCGGAGGCGGTGGTGAAATCTGCCGTGAGGCGATCGCGCCAGGCGGTTTGTTCGGCCTCGGTGATGCGGCCGGTGGCGACCGCGTGGGCGGCGGTGGCGATGGCGAGCTGGGTGTGGAGGGCAGAGAGCTGCGCCGTCAGCTCGGCGACGCGGGTTTCGGCGGCGGTGCGGGCGGCGGTTTCATTGGCGAGGGTGGTGGGTTCGGGCTCGGTGTTGACGAGGGAGGTGCCGGTGATGTTGGGGCGGTCGGTGAGACCGATGCTCACGAGGAGCGCGGGAGCGAAGACGGCGCGGCCGTCTTCGTCGGGGAGGCGTTGCGCGAGCCAGTGGGGCGAGAAGAAGGCCAGGCCTTGCTCGTTCACGAGGGCGGCGCCCGCCGCGGAGAGCACCGGGCGGAGGTAGAGTCCGTCATCGCGGGCCTCGAGGTCGGCGACCGTGCCGTACACGGTGCGGTCGGGGTACTGGGCCGCGGCGGCGGGGAGGTCGGGATGACCGCGGAAAACCGGCATGCCGACGACGGCGCGTTTGATCCGGTTCCAGGTATTCTTGAAGTAGCCGACCATGGCGTCGGCTTCGGCGCGGCCGAAGCGCTGGAGGCCCTGCGCGTGCGGCCACTCGCCGTAGGGAATGCAGGCCCAGCCGGAGGAGTCGGCGGACGAGTCCGAGGCCGGGAGCGTGAACGCGTTGACGAGGCCGGTGAGGGGGATGCGGGCGGAAGGGTGCGGTTTCATGACGAGGAGGGTGCGGCGTGAGCGGAGGAGGGCGTGGGGGTGGCGAGGGCTTCGCCCGCGGCGGGCGCGGGCCGGCCGTAGCGGGCGAGGAGTTCGGACTGGGCGCGCGGGATGCCCCAGCGGATCAGGGCATCGTCGATCCGGAGTTCCTGGTCCCAGTTGGTTTTGGTGCGGGGCTGGAGCTTGAAGTACGCGCGGGGCGTCGTGCCGAAACGGTAGCGGATCACCCACGCGTCGACGTAGTGCTGGAGCGTTTCGCTGATGAGGAGCGCGTCGGCGGCGGCCAGGATCTCGGTTTCGCTCTCCTGGGGTTGGGAGCCGACGGCGGACTGCGCGTGGCTCATCGTGCCGAGGTCGGCGCCACGCCAGAGGCGCGTGATGGCGCGGTCCATCCGGTCGATGAGATCCTTGTGCGGGACGGTGCCGGAGGCGTTGACCTCGAGGGGCGTGATCTTGGCACCGGCGGAGGTGAGGAGTGCCCAGTCCTGCGAGAACGTCGCGAGGGCGTCCCGGAACCGGTTCCACTCTTCGGAGCCGAAGGCGGCGGTGGTCTCGCCGTGCAGGCCGGGGAGGCCGAACTTGTCGCAATAGGTGAGCCAGCTCCGGAGCGGGAGGTTCTTGAACAGGTACGCGACGCTCGTCGCCTCGAAGAGCCCGGCCCCGACGGTGACCATCCAGCCGCCGGGCGCGAGGTCCTCGCCGGGATAGACGTTGTCCTGCGCGAGAAAGCGGAGGCGGCCGGTGGTGTTCTCGAAGAACTGCAGCGGGCAGTAGCGGAACTCCGCGGTGAGGCCAGCGGTCGCGCCGGGCTGCCAGACGATCTCATGGACGGCGTATTTGTCGCCGACGGCGCGCATCATCTGGCGGACGAGGGTGGCCACGCCGCCGCGCTGGTTCTGGTCGAGGGCGTGGGTGGCGGTGAGGCCGTGGTAAAACTCCTCGAGGGCGGCCTGGTGCGCGGCGGCCTCGGGCGAGGCGTCGAGCGGGAGGACCGACCAGTCGAGAAGGGCGGCGTCGAGCTCGCGCTTTTCCGCGACGGACTTGATGGTGTCGTCGCGCTCGCGGATGCGCTGCCACCGGAGGACGGCGGAGCGGAGGTAGCCGAGCGAGAAGTGCTCGAGGTCCTGGGCGAGCGCATCGGGGGTGAGGCCCCGGCCGAAGCCGGCACCGGACTGGAGGGCGGCCCGCTGGGCGCCGGCCAGGAAGTGGGCGTCGAGAGTGTCGAGAAGCGGCGAACCGCCCGGCGCGGGGGAGGGCAGGCGGAGGGCGGGGGCGGTGCGGACGGCGTGGTCGCCGGTGGCGGCCGGGACGACCTCGACGACATTCTCGGACGGCGTGAGCAGCTCCCGCACGACGCGGTCCACGGTCTCGAAGCGGTTGCACGCGATGACGGGGACGAACTTCGTGACGCCGTTCTCCGTGAACTCCACCGCGCCCTGCTCCAGGCCCGCGCCGAGCTGGTGCCGGGTGAAGCGCACGACGGCGCACCGGAGGCCGAGCCATTTCTGGGCGCGGCCGTCCCAGGTGAGGCCCCCGGGCAGCGCGACGTAGGTGTCGCGGTTCTTCCAGTCGACGGCGGGCCAGGCGGTGAGGGCCGAGAGGCCGTTGAGCGAGAGGGCGAGGGTGCGGGCCTCGGACACGGCGGGGCGCTCGTCGATGAAGAGCGTGCCGACGCCGTCG
>JAPLTR010000578.1 GCA_026398065.1 Verrucomicrobiota bacterium
CTGAATTTCCACCTCATGCGCCTCGCCTGCAAACTGGAGCCGAAGAACCCCTTCGCCAGCGCCACCGTCGAGAAACGCAGCCTCTTTCTCCACCTCCTCGGTTCCCGTGCCTTTTACGACGATCTCGTCGCCAAGGGCAAAAACGTCGACGTCGAAGCCTGGCTGAAACAATGGCGCGAGCAGGCGAGGATCTACCAGCAGCAGAGCCAGAAATACTGGCTCTATCGCTAGCCACGTCTGGTAGCTGCGAGCGTGAGCGAGTGGCTTCCGTAGCGGCGAGCGCCAGCGAGCCGACTTCTGCTTCCATTTAATAATTCGTTGCCCGCCCGCCCCAATTATTAAATCTCCCGGCGTGCCCCGCCCCAAGAAAGTTTCCCAGACCCAGCTCGCCAAGGAACTCGGTATTTCCCAGGCGCTCGTGTCGCTCGTCCTCAACGGCCGCCGGCAGGGCATCAGCGCCGAGAGCTACGACCGCATCTGGGCCCACGCCGTCAAGCGCGGCTACCACCCCAAGGGCATGCACCTGGCCTCCTCGCCCGCGGCCCAGCACCATCAGGTCGGCATCATCCTCCGCGCGCCCCTGCGCCTCAACACCCCCACGATGTATTTCGGCCATGTGCAGCACGGCCTGCACATCGCGCTCGAAGCCCGCGAGTACACCGCGGTCTTCCTCGGCGCCGAGGACCAGCTCGACGGTGACAAGCTCCGCCGCTTCTTTCCGCCCGGCCACGCCTTCCAGGGCATCGTCCTCGTCGGCGAGGTCGCCCGCCCCTTTCTCGACAAGCTCCGCCGCTTCGACCTCCGCGTCGTCGCCGTCTCCGCGCGCTACCCCGGCCTCTGCCACTCCGTCCTCGGCAACGAGCCCCAGGCCCTGGAGTCCCTCGTCACCCATCTTCACGGCCTCGGTCACCGCCGCTTCGGCTGGCTCGGCGGCAATGTCGGGCTCGGCCGCCACGAATCCCGCCTGCACGCCTTCCAGGCCGCACTGGCCCGGCACGACCTCGCGCTCGATCCGCGCTACACCGTCGCGCTCAAGGAGGGCGATCGTGCCGAGGGCGCCGAAGCCGTCCTCGCGGTCCTGCCCCAGGCGCGCCGCAAAGATTTCCCGACCGCCTTCCTCTGTTACAACACCCTGATGGCCGCCGGTGCCGTCCGCGCCTTCGAACGCGCCGATATCCGGGTCCCCGCCGACCTCAGCATCGCGAGCAGCGATCTCTCGCCGGTCGCCACCGAGGGCAAGCCGCGCATCACCGCCGCCGGCTCCAATCCCGAGAAACTCGGCGAAGCCGCCGCCCGCCTCGTGCTCCAGAGCACCACCGACGACACCGGCAGCTTCACCGACCTGATGCTGCCCGCCCAGCTCTTCGTCGGCGACACCACCGGCCCCGCCCCCAAGTAGGGGGGCTTTAGCCCGCTCTGGGCCACCCCGAGGGGGATCGACCCTCCTTTCCCTGCCACTCCGGCCGACGGCCGCCCGCCTGCAGCCCCCTCTGTTCACACCGGGTCGGGCCCGCTGCGCCCATCCAACCGCCCAAACTTTCCCCTTGGCATTTCATAATTATTAA
>JAPLTR010000297.1:0-6647 GCA_026398065.1 Verrucomicrobiota bacterium
GATTGTAGGTCACTTCGTCGGCATCGACCCGAATCAACGTGGGTTCGACCGCGTTGACCGCGAGGTACAGGTCCTCGGCGCTGAAACCCTGAGCCTGCGCGGCAAACAACTCCCGCCAGCGCGGCTCGAAAAAGCTCCAGAATCCGCGGCTGCGCGCCACCTGGTTTTCCCACAGGCGGCTCTGCGACTCGTGCACCGCCATGCCCGCATGGATACCGAGCGCCGTGCCAAGCTGCGCCGCCGGCAGGCCCTGTTCGTAGAGGCCGTGCCCTGTCTCGTGAATCGAGGAGAACAGCGAGTCCAGCGGCTCGTCCTCCTTGAAGCGCGTCGTCATGCGGACGTCGCTGCCCGTGCCCGAGCAGAAGGGATGCAGCGAGACGTCGATGCGCCCGCGCGAATAGTCGAAGCCGATCTTCTCCGTCACCTCGCGCAAAAACACCCGCTGCGCGTCGACCGGGCACCCGCGCAGTTTGCCCGCCGCCGCGCGGGCGCGCCCCGCCGTCGCCGAGCCGGTGATCTCGCGCACCAGCGGCACGAGGTCCTTTTTCAATTCGCCGAACAGCCGGTCCACCGCTGCGGCGGTCAGTCCCGGATCGTGCTTGTCGAGCATGTAGTCGTACTCGCGGCCACTCCAGCCGAGATAGCCCGCCTCGCGCTTCGCCAGCTCCAGGTTCTTTTCCAGCACCGGCGCGTAGCTGGCGAAATCGTCGTTGGCCTTCGCCCGCGCCCACGCGTGATAGCCGCGGCTGCCTTGTGCCGCCTTCTCACGGACAAACTCCGCCGGCAGCTTCGTCGCGCGGTCGTAGTCCTTCCTCGCCTGTGCCACGACCACCCGTTGGTCGGCGGTCAGCTCCTTGGTCCCGGCTTCGAGGCCGGCGAGCAATTCCCCGATGCGCCGGTCGCTCGCCGCCGCGTGCACGGCCTCGGCGACCGCGGCGTGCTGGGCTGCGCGCTGTTCCGCACCGCCGGGCGGCAGGTTCACCTGCTCGTCCCAGCCGAGCAGTTCGCTCACGGTGCCGAGCGCGTGGACGCGCTTGAGCAGGGTGGTGAGTTCCGCCATCGCCGAGTCGTGGGTCATGCCGGCCAGCTTGGAGCCGGCGGCGGCGCCAAGCCAAGCGCGTTGTCGCACCGCGAAAACATTTGAGCGCGCCGCCCGCCCGGCGCAGCCTCCGCGCGTGCTGTCTCCGGCCCGCGCCAAATGGTTTGTCGTCGCCCTCGCGTTTCTGGTCCCCGTGTTGTTCGCGGCGTTCACCGGTCACGCGTGGGAGGACTATTTCATCACGCTGCGGGCGAGCCGGAATCTCGTGGAGGGCCACGGCCTCGTTTTCACGCCCGGTGAACGCCTCCACACGTTTACTTCGCCGCTCGGCGTGCTGCTGCCGGCACTCTGCACCGCCGTCGCCGGCCCCGGCCGCGAGGAGCTCGCCCTCTGGCTGTTTCGCGTACTCAACGCCGCGCTCCTCGCCCTCGCCGCGCTGCTGATCTGGCGTCGCGCCGACACGCTGCGGCTGGGCACCCCGGGCCGTGTCGTGCTGTTTGGCCTGATGATCTGCGACGCGAAGCTCACCGACTTTTCCACCAATGGCATGGAGACCGCGATCCTCGTGCTCTTTGTCATTTTCCTGTGGTCGGAGCTCGAGGCGCCGGCCGGGCCGCGCTGGACCGGGCTCGCGGTGGCGTTTGGCGGACTCATGTGGACCCGCCCCGACGCCTTCACTCTCGCCGGGGCGATCGTGGTGCCGCACCTTTTGTTTCGCCGTCGCTACGACGAAGGTCGGACGAGGATCCCTTGGTCGCCGCTTGTCCGGGGCGCGCTGCTCGGCGGCCTGCTCTATCTCCCCTGGTTTGTCTGGGCGTGGTGGTACTACGGCACGCCGGTGCCGCACACGATCATCGCCAAGTCCAATTTCATTCCTGCCACGCATCTCACCGACATTTTGCTCGTTCCGCTGCGTGTGCTCACCGGACAGTCACTCAACGGCGATCTCTTTCAACCGGCCTACGCGGTCTTCGGCGGCTGGCCGGTGGGGCTCCGGTATTTTTCGTTCACGCTCACGCTGGCCGCGGCCTTCGGCTGGATCGTGCCCGGCTGGCCCGTGGCGGGCCGCCGCCTCTCGCTCGCGTTGTTTTTCGGGCTGTTCTACATCTGCTCGATCACGCTTTTCCCGTGGTACGTCCCCCCGTGGGCCGTCATCGGGATCATCGCCTTCGCCTTCGCCTTTGACACCCTCTGCGCCCGGGCGGTCGTGGCCGGGCCGCGCCTCGCGTCGGTCGCGCGCATCGCGGCCTGCTTTCTGGTGCTGGTGCCCCTCGCGACGCTCGGTGCGGTGGCGTGGCAGATGCGCGTGCACCAGCGGCTCGTCGAAACCGGCGTGCGGCGTGCCATCGGGGAGTGGCTCCACGGGCACGCGGCCCCCGGCGACACGCTGTTCCTCGAACCGCTCGGCTACATCGGCTACTTTTCCCAGCTAAAGACCTACGATTTCCCCGGGCTCAGCTCACCGGAGGTCGTTGCCGCCGTCCGCGCCGGTGCCCGGTCCTACCCCGCGATCATTGCCCGCCTGAAGCCTCGCTGGGTCGTCCTCCGCCCGCACGAACTCGCCTCGCAGGTCTTCCTTCAGGAGCCCGCACTCAAGGACTACACGCTCGTGAAGATCTGGAGCGCCCTGCCCGAACTCAACGCCGTCCCGATCCTGCCCGGCCGCAAGTGGAGCGAGTACGAGGCCCACTATTTCCTGCTGCGCCGCAAGGCCGACGCCCCCTAGGTCCTGGGCCCCGGTCTGCGGCCCACCGGGGCCTATTCGAAATACGTTTCGCCCGGCGCGATCTTCACGTCTCCGCCGTTGGCGCGAAAGGTGAGGGTCGGGCCGCCCTGGCCGAGGTGGCCGGAAAGTTTGCTCCGCCCGCTCGCGCCGGAGTCGACGGTCATCGGCAGGGTGTTTTCGACACGCCCCCACACCGATGACGCCGTCACGGTGCAGGCCGCGGTCGGATCGATTGTAACCCGGATATTGCCGCCCGAGGTGTTGAGCCGGGCGTCGCCCGCCAGGTCGCGCGGGAAACCCACGTCCACGTCGCCGGCCTCGGCGTCGGCCACGATGCCGGCGCGCGCCACCAGCACCTCGACGTCGCCGTTGGTGTTCTTCAGGTCGGCGAAACCGCCGAGCGTGCCCGTACGGAGGGTGCCGCCAACCGCCCGCAGCTTGACCGGCCCGCTGCAGCGCGAGAGCACGATGTCGCCCTGCCGGGTGCTGGCCTCGACCGAGCCGTCGATCCGCTTCAAAGAGATGGTGCCCGTCTCCGTGTGGGCGACGACGTGGCCGGTGAGATTGCCCACCACAATGCCACCGGCGCGGGTCCGGATCTCGACATTGCACTCCCGCGGCACGGTGATCCGCCACGCGAGGGTGAGCTGGGGCGGGTCATTCCAAACAAAACGCACGCCGGACTCGGCGGGATTGCGCGCCCGGAGCGTCACGGTGTTGTTGTCCTCTGCGGACTCGAACTGGATCTCCGCTTGGGCGCGCTCGGCCGCTTCCTCGCCCGCCGCGCCCGCCACCACCTGGACCGTGACACGGATTTCCGCCACATCGCTTTCGACGATCGCCACGCTGCCGCGGTAGGTGTCCAGCTTCAGGGTGCAGCCGGGCTCGACCGGAAAGGTCCGCTCGAAACCACGCTCCGCCGCCCGGCTGGTGAATACCGTCCAGACCAGACATCCGGTGAGGATAAAAAAACTGCGCACGCTCATGGAGGGCGTGCACAGTCTGGGTCCCGCCCGGCTTCGGCAAGTCGGCCGGGAGGGGAATGCTACGCCGTCCGCGCTACGTGGAAACACGTCGCGCGGACGGGGCGGTCATCGCGTCTGCACGACGATGTCGCCGCCGCTGGTACGCAGTTTGAGCAGGGAACCGCCGCCATTGACCGCCCCGACGAGCTGGGTGCGGCTCCGGGTGGATTTTTCCAGGGTGATGGTCAGGCCCTCGGCGTCGACCGAACCGCCGCTCGTGGAGGCGTCGAGGCGGAAGGCCGTGGCCTTGTCGAGGGTGACCTTGACGCTGCCGCCGGAGGTGCTGAGGGAGCAGTTGCTCTTCAGCGGACCGGCAAATGCGGCGCGGATGCTGCCACCGCTCGTGCTGGCCTTGAGGGCGCCCTCGACGGACTCGATCTTGATGCTGCCGCCCGAGGTGCTGAGCTCGGCCTCGCCCGCGACCGTCCCGGCGGTGATGTTGCCGCCGGAGGTGCTGAGTTTCACCGGCCCGCGCGCGCCATCCAGCGTCACGCTGCCGCCGGAGGTGTGGGCGTCGACTTCGGCGCCGAGCTTGCCGAGCCGGATGCCGCCGCCGGACGTGCGGGCGTTCACCTTGCCGGCGAGGTCGCCGACCGTGATACCGCCGCCGGAGGTGCGCAGGTTGGTCGCAAAGCTCGCCGGCACGGTCACGGTGAAATCGACGTTGACTGGCGGCCACGAGCCAAAGTGAAACCCGAGGGGCTGCTGCTCGTATTTTGCCGACGCCGTGATCTCGTTGCCGTTCTGCTCGATCGTGAGGTCGAGCTTCTTCAGCAGGTCGTCGGCCTCGGCGTCGCTACTGGCGCGGATCCGCTCCCGGGCGGTCACTTTCACGACGTTGTCCCCCGACGGGGAAACGCGGATCTCGCCGCCCTGGGTGTTGACCTGCAGGACGCCGCCGGGTTGGACCGTGAACGATTTCTCGACGACACGCTCGATTTTGGCGTGCGCGGAGCTGACGGACGCCGCCACGAGGCCGGCGGCGAGGAGCAGGGAGGTGGTGAATTTCATGGGAGTTGCGCCAAGAACCCCCGAAGCCGGCCGGAAGTTACACCTTTTTTTTCTGTTTCGGGTGGGTGATGGCCTGCGGCACCACAATCACCGGGCAGGCGGCCCGCCGGAGCACTCCGTGGGTGGTGCTGCCCACCAGCAGGTCGAAGAAGGCGGTGTGACCATGCGAGCCCATCACGATGTAGTCGGCCTTTACGTCCGTCGCCTGCTTGATGATCACGGTCACAGGCGTGCCGACGGTGCAGGCGACCTGCGCCGGGATGCCTTCTTCGTCCAACTGCTGCTTCAGCTTGGCGAGCTTCTTGGTGGCGGCCTTTTCACCGACTTCGGTGATCTCCGCGATGTTCTCCAGCAGCGCGCCATACTCCGCGATCACGACCGGGGGCTGGACCACGTTGAACAGCAGCACCTGCGCCGACAGCGCCTTCGCCAGGCCCGCCGCCTGAGCCACGACGGCCGGCGTCGCGCCCGAAAAATCAACCGGGGTCAGGATGGTTTTCATGGTGGCAAGGTAGTCCCGCCGCGCCGGCGGCGCACAGCGGGAATTGGCCAAAGCTGACTGTTTCTTGCGGGGTTGGCCTACGCGGAAAACACCCGCCGCATCCCGCCCGTCACGATGGCGAGGGTCAGCAGCGAGTTGATGGGCATCAGGATCGCCGCGAGCAGGGGGCTCATCAGGCCGGCGACCGCGAGGCCGACGGCGAGGAGGTTGTACGCGACCGAAAAGGCGAGAATCATCGTTTGCACGCGGCGCCGCACGGCATTGACCTCGAACAGCGCTCGGATCCCGCCGATGCCCCGGCCGAGGTAGTAGAAGTCGGCCTTCCGCTCCAGGACCCCGCGGTGCACCACGGGCGTGCCGCGGCACAGCGCGCGGTCGAAGGCCAGGCTGTCGTTGGCGCCGTCGCCCAGCATGAGGGCGTCATCCGTGCCCTGGGCGGCCAGCCAGTCGGCCTTGGCCTGGGGCGTGAGGTCGCCGAGTGCGTGACCGGCCGGCAGCGCCAGGCCGGCGGCGAGGCTGCGGACCTTTTCCGCGCTGTCGCCGCTCAAGATGTGGATCGAGTAGCCGGCCGCGGTGAGGGCCGCGATCTCTGCGCTGGCGTCGGCGCGCGGCATGTCGGCAAAGCGGAAGCGTGCGATCTCCACGCCGGCCCGCGCGAGGACAGCGCCTTCGCCGGTCACACCGCCGTCGCGCCAGCCGGCGCGGCCGAGGGACCATTCGCCCAGTTCGACGCCGAAGCCCACCGTTTCACGGACCTCGCCGGTCGGCGCGTCGTCGGTGCCCTCCGCGAGCAGTCGCTCGCACAGGCACTGGCTGACGGGGTGGGGATTGTCGCGCACGAGCGCCAGCAGCGCGCCGCGCGCGGTGGCGTCGAGCGCCGCCAGAGCGCCGGGGTTCAGCAGCACGGGCGTTTCCAGCGTGAGCGTACCGGTCTTGTCGAAGACGATCTTCCGGGTGCGGCCGAGGCGGGTCCAGAGGTCGCCCTCGCGCACAAACACCCCGCGCTTGCGCAGCGCCACGGTCGCGAGTTCGTCGGCGAGGGGAAAGGCCAGGCCCACCGCGCACGGGCACGAGACCACGAGCACCGCGGTCACCACGGCCCAGGTGTGGGCCGCGTCGTGGGTGACGAACCACCAGCCGATGCCGGATGCGATCGCCACGGCGAAGATGCCAATCAGGTAGCCGCGGACGATCTTCTCCAGAAAGACCTGCCGGTCGCCGCCGCGTTCGCCCGGTTGGAGCAACTGCGCGAGCAACGATTCGGCCCACGGCTGCATCGCCTCCAGCCGGACTTCGCCGCGGCTCACGCTCACGGCGCCCGCGGGCACGCGCTGCCCGACGCGG
>JAPLTR010000297.1:6654-13568 GCA_026398065.1 Verrucomicrobiota bacterium
CGCGGCTCGGCCTCGCCATTGATCGAGGCCAGGGAAAACTCCGCGGTGCCGCCCTCGAGGCGCGCCTCGACCGGCACGGTCTGGCCGGAGGCGAAGAGCATCACCTGTCCGCTCTGGACCTGCTCGGTCGCGATGTCGCCGCCGGCGGCGAGCCGCACGCGCGGCGGCTTGGGCTGCTGGCTCAGGAGGCGGCGGCGGTTGCGCTCGACCGCGGCGACCTGCGCCCAGCGGCCGATCAGCATCAGCAAAATGAACGTCGCGACGAAGTCGAAGTACACAAACTTCTCCGCGCCGGCGATCCAGCCGTAGACGGAGCCCGCATAGGCGCCGAGGACGCCGACCGAGATGGGCAGGTCGATGTGCATCACGCCCTCGCGCAGGGCCCGCACCGCGCGCCCGAGAAAATAGCTGCCGCCCACGAGGAAGCTCAGTGTGCCGAAGGCCAGCGCGAGCACGCCGAACAGTCCCGCGTATTCCGCCGTCGGCTCCATCCCGAAATAGGCGGGGAAGGCGAAGAGCATGACGTTCATCGCGAAGGCCGCGCACAAGCCGATGCGGCGCACGAGCCCGCGCGTCTCCGGTTCCGCGCCGGCCTCGCCCGCCGGGCCCGCGAGATAGCCGAACGCCTGGAGCTTCCGCGCAAAGTCGGCCGCGGAAAATTCGCTGCGGGTCCAGCGCAGGCGCATGGTGCCGAGCTGGGCGTGGACATAAATGTCCCGCGCGCCGGGCTGCTGGAGATACACCTTCTCGATCAGCCACACGCAGCCCGCGCAGGAGATGCCCTGCACGTCGAGGGTGAGCTCGGGCACCTTGGCCACGCCGGCCTCCGCCGCGGTTTGGGCGGCGGTCAGCCAGTCGTAGTCGCGGGTCTGGAACACCGCGGTGTCGGCGGGGGCCGTGATCTCGTCCTTGATGCGATAGTACCCGGCCAGGCCGTGTTCGTGCACGAGGCGGAAGACGTAGGAGCAGCCGGCGCAACAGAAGCCCGACTCCTGCATCCGTGCATCGGTCAGCGCGGCGCCGCAGTGGCGGCAGGCCGGTTTCGCGCGGGACGCGCGCGGGGCTTCGGGGAGGACGGCGAGGCTCATCTTAGAAACAGATCAGGGTGCTGGGATCGGGGCCGGCGAAGCCGAGGGTGCCGCGCAGGCGCCAGCCGATGACGACCGCGGTCGTGAGGGCGAGGGTGAGCCGGGCGCGGTCGAGCCAGAGCGGGGAGAGTTTTTGGCGGACCCAGTGAAACTGCGTCTGCGCGAGCCAGAGCAGCGGCACCGTGCCGAGCCCAAAGGCGAGCATCACCTCGACGCCATGCACGGCGGAGCCGGAGAGCAGGGCGAGGGCGACGAGGAAGTAGAGCGGCCCGCAGGGCAGCAGTGGAGTGGCGAAACCGAGGGCCGCCGCGGCCTGCGTGCGGGAGCGGCCGCGCAGCCAGCCCTGCAGGCGGAAGGTCACGCGCCCGAGTGCGGCGAGCTTGGGCAGGTGGCGGTCCCAGCGGAAGGCGAGGGCCACGAAGAACAGCACCATCACCCACGGCAGCCAGCGCAGCGCCGACTGCGACACCCAGGTGAGCGGCGCGCGTCCGAGTCCGCCGGCGAGCGCGCCCAGCAGCGCGTAGCTCGTCAGCCGGGAAAGATGGTAGGCCGTGCTCACGGCCTGCGGGTCGGACCGGTCGCCCTTCACCGGCATGAGCGAACAGGCGAGCGGGCCGCACATGCCGGCGCAGTGCAGGCTGGTCACCAGTCCCGCCACGAAGGCGGCGGAGGGGGAGTTGACGGCGGCGAGTTCCATGGGCTCAGCGCGCGGTCGCGAGCGGGACTTCCTGCACCGGGTGGTTCTTCGCGATGATGAACCACGCGGTCCACGCGGCGAGCTGCAGGGCGCAGACCGCGACGAAGAAGAGCCAGAGCTTACTTTTCTTTTCGTGGGCCATGGTCGTCCTTCTTCTTTTCGTCCTCCTCCTCTTCGCGCAGGAGCCGGGCCTCGGGGCCGAGGAACTCGACTTTGCGCTCGAGATGGAAGGAGCCTTTTTCGTCCTGCACGCGGACCGTGAAATGGAACGGCCCCCGGTAGTCGTGGCGCGGCTGTTGCAGCACGAGCGGGGTCGCGGTCTCGCCCAAGGCGGGGACTTCGATCGCCTCGGCGAAGCCGGACTGGCGGAGATGTTCGGGCGCATCCTGCACGGCGACCACGAAGCGCACCGGGGTGTTGCGCTTGTTCACGAGGCGGACAAGGAACTGGTTCCGGACATAGCCGCCGTCGACGATGTAGGGCGCGCCGATCATGCGGGTGACGCCGAAATTTGCCGGCTTGATCGTCGAGACCGCCCAGGAGGCGACACTGGCGCCGATGAGCAGCAGCACCAGATAGAGCACGGTGCGGGGGCGCACCCAGCGGGTGGGTTTCTTCTGGAGGGCGTTCTGCGAGGCGTAGCGGATCAGGCCGCGTGGGCGGTCGAGGCGGGTCATCACCTCGTCGCAGGCGTCGATGCACGCGGTGCAGCCGACGCACTCCAGTTGCAGGCCCTGCCGGATGTCGATGCCGGTGGGGCAGACCTGCACGCATTTGTTGCAGGCGACGCAGTCGCCCGCGCCGACCGTGCCGGCCTTGCCGCGCGGTTCGCCCCGGAGCGCGTCATAGCCGATGGTGACGGTATTGTCATCTGTCAGGGCCGACTGGATACGGCCGTAGGGGCAGAGGACGATGCAGACCTGTTCGCGGAACCAGCAAAAGATGAAGTACGTGAGGCTGGTGTAGGCCATCATGAACACAAACGCCGCCCAGTGCTCCGAGGGCGCGGCGCGCACCATCGACCAGACCTCGGGCACCGACACGAAATACGCGAGGAACAGGTGGGTGAGGACGGCGGAGACGAGGATGTAGACGATGTGCTTGAACACGCGCTTCGCGATCTTGCCGGCGGTCAGCGGGGCGGCCTCCAGGGCACGGCGCGCCACGGCGTCGCCCTCGATCCACACTTCGATGCGGCGGTAGATGTGCTCGAGGAAGACCGTCTGGGGACAGGCCCAGCCGCACCAGACACGGCCCAGCAGCGACGTGATGAAGAAAAGCGAGAAACCCAGGCCGGTGATCACGAAGAACAGCAGCCACATGTCCTGGGCCGCAAACGTGAGGCCGAACAGGTGGAAGCGCCGCTCGGCCACGTCGAGGAAGACGGCCGGGTAGCCGTTGATCTTGATCCACGGCAGCGAGAGGTAGAAGGCGATCAGCGCGTAGGCGACGACCCGGCGGGCGAGGGTGAATCGCCCGCGGCTGTCCGCCGGGAACATGAAGGGCCTGGAACCATCCTCGCGGATGGTGGTGACGGAGTCGCGATTGGGACGCGGAGCGTGAGCGGGAACGGCCATGGGAGCGGACCGCCCGGCGCTGGGGAAAGGCGCGAGACGGAGAGGTTATTTCTGTGGTGGAGCGCCGGCCGGATCGATCTCGATCTTCTCGTTTTCGGCATGTTTGCTGAGAATGTAGGCGACGGCTTCGCTGATCTTCTTGGCCCCGAGGACGGGGCCCCAGGTGGGCATGCCCTTGATCAGGACGCCCTTGGTGATGGTGTCGTAGATCTCGACGGGCGTGCCGCCGTGCAGCCACTTGGTGTCGGTGAGGTCGGGTCCGATGGCCGCGGGGTTTTCGCTTTTGCCGCGCATGCTTGCGAAATGGCAGGCCGCGCAGTTGGAGTCGAAGGTCGCCTTGCCGGCGTCGACGAAGACGGGGTTGCGGCTCATCTTCCAGAGACTGGCGTTGTCGATCGCCGGCGCCGACGCGAGCTTGGCGGCGTCGATCTCGTTGATCGCCTTCTCAACCTGTTGCGGGCCGGTGAGGCCGACGCGGAACCACTCGTAGTAGGACCAGTAGCCCACCCAGAAGACGATGCTCGCGTAGAGCGTCATCAGCCACCAGTTCGGCAGGCGTTTGTCGTATTCCTGGATGCCGTCGTAGGTGTGCGGACGGACGGGATCTTCGAGCGGCGGATTAGGCGTCGGTGTCATGGCGGGCGGCAGGGGTCTCAATGGCGAAGGGCAGGTTTTCGAAACGGGCCAGCTGCGGGCGCTTCATGCGCAGAGCGCGCCAGCTGATGGTAAGGTAGATGGAGGAGGCAGTGATGAAGGCCACGAGGGTGAACAGCGTGGCCGACTCTTCGAGGACAAGGCGTTTGAACATGGGGGAGGGGGCCGGTTACTTGGTGGCCACGGGTTTGGCGGCCGGAGTGATGGGCGCGTGGCCCAGCTGCTGGAGGTAGGCGATGAGCGCGATGATCTCCTTGTCGGGGGCGACATACGCACCCGCGGTCTTGAGGTCGGCTGCGATGGCCTTGGCCTGCGCGTCGACCCGGGCGGCGATCTGCTCAGGGGTCCAGTTGGGATAGGGGACGCCGAGGGTGCGCTGCACGGAGATCTTGCGCGCGAGGGTCGACGTATCGAGCGGGTTCGTCAGCAGCCAGGCGAAGGACGGCATGTTGGAGCCGACGGAGATCGCGCGCGGGTCCTCCATGTGGCGGAGGTGCCAGACGTTCGGGTACTTGCCGCCGACGCGGGCGAGGTCGGGGCCGTTGCGCTTCGAACCCCATTGATACGGGTGGTCGTAGATCGACTCGCCGAGGCGGGAGTAGTCGCCGTAGCGGAGGACGTCCGGCACGAGTGTGCGGATCATCTGGGAGTGACAGAGGTAACAGCCGTCGCGGACGTAGAGGTCGCGGCCGGCGAGTTCGAGCGGGGTGTAGGGCACCTGCTTGCGGTCTTCGGTGCTGCTCGCGTTGTGGGCGACGACCGTCGGGATGATCTGGATGAGCCCGCCGGCGATGATGGCGAGGAAGGTCAGGACGGTGAACGGCATCGTATTGACCAGCAGGCGGTCGTACCAGTCGCCCCAGACCTTGCCGCGCGACTCGTAGTGGGCGTAGGCGAGGACGGCGCAGACGAGGGTGCCGACGAGACCGGCGATGCTGACGAAGTCGCCGCCGAACATCCAGGCGCAGGCGCAGGCGACGCCGAGGATGGTGAAGAGCACGGGCGGATTGAAGAAGGAGCCGAACAGCCCCATCGCCGGGGCGGGCGCACCGTGGGCGGTGTCCTCCTCGAAGACCTCGATGCTGCCGTTGACGGGCGAGGCGCCGCGGAGGGTCTGCCAGGCGTTGTAGGCCATGATCAGCCAGCCCGAGAGGTAGAGGAAGCCGCCGATCACGCGCATCAGCATCAGCGGGCGGATGGTGTTGAGCGTATCCAGGAAGTTGGGGTAGGCGAGGATGGTGCCGTGCTCCGTCGTGGCGTTGAGCATGAGGCCCTGGGTGATGCCGGAGACCCACATCGCGGCGACGTACAGGAGGATGCCGACCGTCCCGATCCAGAAGTGGAGGTTGGCAAGGGAGGTGGAGTAGAGCGGCTTGTTCCACAGGCGGGGGAGGAGCCAGTAGATCATGCCGGCGGCCATGAAGCCGTTCCAGCCGAGGGCGCCGGCGTGCACGTGACCGATGATCCAGTCGGTGTAGTGGCCGAGGGCGTTGACCGACTTGATCGAAAGGAGCGGGCCCTCAAACGTCGCCATGCCGTAGAAGGTGACGGCGGCGGCGAAGAACTTGAGCACGGGATCGGTGCGGAGCTTGTGCCACGCGCCGCGGAGGGTGAGGAGGCCGTTGAGCATGCCGCCCCACGACGGGGCCCAGAGCATGAGCGAGAACGTCATGCCGAGCGTCTGCAGCCAGCCGGGCAGGGCGGTGTTGAGGAGATGGTGCGGGCCGGCCCAGATGTAGAGGAAGACCAGCGACCAGAAGTGAATGACCGAGAGGCGGTAGGAGTACACGGGCCGTTCGGCCGCCTTCGGCACGAAGTAGTACATGATGCCGAGGATCGGTGTGGTGAGGAAGAACGCCACGGCGTTGTGCCCGTACCACCACTGGACCAGCGCGTCCTGCACGCCGGCGAAGACCGGGTAGCTGTGCGAGATGCTGGTCGGGATCGAAAGATGGTTCACGACATACAGCACCGTGATCGTGATGACCGTGGAGATGTAGAACCAGATCGCGACGTAGAGGCTGGGCTCACGGCGCTTGGCGAGCGTCCAGAAGAAGTTCACCGCGAACACGACCCAGATGAGCGCGACCGCGATGTTGATGGGCCAGATGAGCTCGGCGTACTCCTTGCCGCGGGTGAGACCGAAGGGCAGGGTGAGCGCGGCGGAGACGATGATCGCCTGCCAGCCCCAGAAGTGCAGCGAGGAGAGGAAGTCACTCGCGAGCCGGGCCTTCACGAGGCGCTGGGTCGAGTAGTAGACACCCGCGAACATCATGTTGCCCACGAGGGCGAAGATGACCGCGTTGGTGTGCAGCGGGCGCAGGCGGGACCACGTCAGCCACGGGGTGCCGAAGTTGAGCTGCCAGAAGTTGAGCTGTGCAGCGATCAGGACGCCCACCAACATGCCCACAGCGCCCCAGATGAGGGAGGCGAGCAGGAACTGGCGGACGACCTTGTCGTTGAACTCGAGGGTGATTTTGCGGTCGGACATGACGGTGGGAAAAAATCAGGCGTGTTCGTGGCGCTTCGCGCAGCCGGCGCAGGGCGGGCGGGAGCCATCGCGGCAGCCGCACGCCTGGTCGTCGCCATCATGGTGGAGGTGGGCGCGGCCGTGGCGGGCGAGCGCCAGGATCGGCGTCTCGTCGGCGAGGGGCATCAGCGAATCGCGCTCCGCGCTGCTGAGGCGGCCGCGGGCGTGCTCCCGGACAAAGAAGATGATGAAGGTGAAGACGAGGCAGAGACTGATCGTGAGCGTAAGCGGGACGATGGCCATGGTGGTGGGACGGGTTTATTTTTGGGCCGCAGGGGCGGCGGGAGCGGCGGCCGGGGTGGCTTCCGCTGGAGATTTTTTCCGGGGCTGGGGGTGGGCGCGACCGTGGTGGTGGCGGAGCAACTCCT
>JAPLTR010000485.1 GCA_026398065.1 Verrucomicrobiota bacterium
GCGCCCATCTCGAACAGCAGCACGCCGCCGAGGCCCGCGTCCTTCATGGCCTTGAGCTCGGCGGCGGCGGTCGGCAGGTGGACGTAGCCGTTGAGCCAGAGCCAGTAGGTGTGCTGTCGCGCCGCGGGCGGAGGCGCCAGAAAGCCCTCCTCGAGCGTGGGCTCGGCGGCGAAGGCGCGCAACGCGAGCGCGGCGGCGACCGCGAGGGCAACGAAACGGCGACGGGGCGTGATCATGGCGTTATTTCTCCGAAGGGATGATGACCGTTTCGATGCCGAGCGCCTCGCCGAGGCGGCGGAGCGTCTGGGCGCGATGGCCGATGCCGAGGGCGAAGTGATGCGTGGGCCCCTCGGCCACCCAGCGTTTGAGGAAGGTGCGCACGTCGGGCTGGAAGAAGCCGCGCGTATTGGTGTTGCCGGTCGCGGGGATCGGGCCGCGTACGCTCTCGCCCTCGGCGACGATGAACTTGAACTTCCCCGCCGCAGTCACGCCGATGCTCAGCATCGTGATCGGCCCCTCCTTGATCTGGAACTCGACGCTCGCGCCCTTGCCGGGCTTGCCGTGGTACTTCACGAGGCTGCGCAGGACGGGCTTGCCCTCGGCGATGTTGATGTGGTGCGGGCCGTCATGGCCCACGAGCACGAAGCCCTCGCGGAAATCGATCGGGTGAAACTCCGCGAAGCTGCCGCCGATGCCGAGCCGGTCCATGAGGAGCATCGCAAGGCAGGTCTTCAGGTCGGACTCGCCGCACATCGGGAAACCGGCGGCGGTGAGCAGCGAGTTGCCCACGATGAGATTCGTGACGAGTTCGCGCAACGGGCTGTCGGGCGCGCCCTCGTAGTAGTAGGCGAGGCCGTCGAGTTCGTGGTGCGCAACGAACCGGTCGAGCGCCACGGCCGCGCGCGCGGCGGTCTGCAAATCGGCGTCGGTGAGCTTGCGCGTGAGCGGATCGGCCTTCGGATCGGGGGTGTCGAAGAGCGCGCTGATCTCGGCGCACTTCGCCTCGATCTCGGCGGGCGTGACGTCGCGGCTCACGCGAAGCAGGTCGTCGGCCTCGGTCTGGACCACGTGACAGCCGAAGGCGGCGGTGAGCGCGGTCTGGTCGGTCTGCATGTCGAGCATGTGCTCGATGGGATGGCCGAAATGGCCGATCCGCGCGCGCTTCACGTCGTGAAGGGCCATCGCGATCTCGCACCATTCGACCAGTTCGGCCTCGGCGACGGGATCGTCATGCAGGGTGCCGAGGATGACCTCGGGCGGGCGTTTGCCCATGCGGATCGCGACGCCGGTGAATTCGGGCACCGAGCAAAAATCGTCGTTGGCGAGCTGCATGTAGGTGGTGGCGCGCGCGTAGTCCATCGCGGCGAGCGGCTGGAGCGCGACGAGCACGATGGGGACGTCGAGGCTGCGGATGATCGCGCCAAAGGTGGCGGACGTGGCGTAGGTCACCATGTCGCAGAACACGAGGTCGAGGTCGGCGGCCTTGAGCTTCGGCAACAGCGCGTAGGCATCCTGGGCCTTGTCGACCATGCCGAAGTTGGTGACGGTCGCGCCGGTGGCGGCGACGCGCCGCTCGAGCACGGCGAGTTTCGCGAGGAGCTCGTCGAGGAGGCCGGGAAACTGCCCCCAGTAGACATGGTAGCCCACGGCGAAGACCCCGATGCGGGCGGTGCGCGGCTTGCGGCGCGGAATGCGGGCGGTGCGATTGGCGGATGAATCAGACATGGGAGGGTTGGACGGAAGGCTGGCCCGTGCGGAGCACGATCCACGCGAGCGGATAGAGGAGCGCGGAAACGACGAACACCGGGCCGAAGGAAAAATGGTCCACGATGGCGCCGACGGACAGGGAGGAAATCATGCCGGCGATGCCACCGCACGTGCCGGTGAGGCCCACGGCGGTGCCGACCTCCTCGGGCGCGACGGTGTCGCCGATGAGCGTGATGTAGTTGGCGATCCAGATGCCGTGCGCGAAGAGCAGCAGCGCCATGAGCCCGATGGCGATCCCGGGCGTGCCGGCGAGCGACGCGAGCCAAGAGGCGGGCGTGATCAGCGCCGCTCCGAGCATGAGCGTCATCCGCGCGCGCCGCGGCGCCCAGCCCCGCGCCACGAGCAGGTCGGACACGCGGCCGGCGCCGATGTTGGAGAGGCCGAGCGCCAGAAACGGAATCCATGTGAGCGAGCCGATCTCCGCGAGCGAGAGGCCGCGCTCGCGCGAGAGATACTGGGGAATCCAGAACATGTAGAAGTAGAACACCGGATCGAAACAGAAGCGCGCGACCAGCAGGCGGCGCACCGCGGGACGCGCGAGCAGGCTGCGGAAGGTCACGCGCGGGCGGCCGGTCGGCGCCGGGGCGGATTTCGGCACCCCGCGAAACGCGAGCGACCACGCAACGAGCCAGGCGAAGCCGAGGAGGCCCGCGAAGGCGAACGCCCCGCGCCAGCCGAACGCCGCCGTGCACCACACGGTGAGCGGCGGGGCGATGACCGCGCCGAAGGCCGAGCCGCCGTTGGCGAAGCCGACCGCGAGAGCGCGCCGGCGCGGCTCGGACCACTCGACCGCGCCCTTCGTGGCCGCGGGGAAGCACGGCCCCTCGCCGATCCCGAGGAAGAAGCGGGCGGCGCCGAGACTCCACGGCCCGGTCGTGAACGCGTGGACGACGCTCGCGACCGACCAGAAGCCCACCGCCAGCGCGAGTCCGAGCCGCGTGCCGAGGGCGTCGAGCACCCGGCCGCCGAGGGCGAACATCACCGTGTAGCTCAGCACGAAGGCGAACACGACGCGGGAGTACGCCGTGTTCGACATCGCGAACTCCTCCGTGATGCGCGGCGCGAGGACGCTCAGCACCTGCCGGTCAAGAAAACTCAGGGCCGTCGCGCAGAACAGCAGCGTGCAGAGGAGCCAGGCGCGACGGGGAGAAATCATGAGGCGGGGGCGGCGCGGGCGGACCGCAGGGTCCGCCAGCAGGCCAGACCTAGAATCCGAGCGCAACGCTCATGCGGTAGGTGCGGGGGTCGCGCGACACGACGCGCCAGTAGCCGTCGCCCACGCGGTTGAGGCGGACGACCTGCGGCGTTTGGTCGTCGAGCACGTTTTGCACGTTGAGCTGCACGCGCAGCGTCGTGCCATGGTTGAGCGGACTGGGCTTCAGCGTCGTCGCGTAGCCGACGAGGGCGTCGACGTTGAAGATCGCCGGGCCGTAGAGCACCCGGCCGACGACGTCCTTGTTGAGGGCGTCGAAGCCGACGAGGTCGCGCTGCATCACGTTGCGGCCCTGCCAGCGCACGCCGCCCCCGATGAAGCCGCCCTTGATCCAGCCGCGGTCAAAGGCGTACCGGGTGAACACATTGGCCTTGTGCGCGCGGTTGTTGTAGCCGAGGCGGTTCAGCGCGAAGAGATTTTCGATGCCGGTCTCCACCTGCTCCACCTCGCGGGCGACGGTGAGGCCGGAGCTGGTCTGGATGGTCGAGGGGAACTTGGCGTAGTAGGCCTTCTGCGCGGCGTACCACGGATACCACTCCTGCCCGAGGTTGCTCCGTTTGAAGAGCGTGTACGAATACGCCGCCGTCATCGTCCAGTTCTTGGTCGGGTTGGCCTTCATCTCGAACTCGAAGCCGCTGGAATCCAGATCTGACAGGTAGTCGCCGAGGTAGGCGGTCAGGGCGTGCGCGTCGACCTCGGCCTGGTTGATGAGGCCGTTGTCGCGGTAGGCATTCAGGATGCGGCGGTGCGAGTTGATGAAGGTGGCGTCGCGCACGCTGGGGTCGTTCTTGGACGCGGTCTTGAACATCGTCGTGCGCGCGAACACGCGGCCATCGAGGAAATTGAACATCGCGCCCCAGTCCTTGCCGGTGCCCTCGGGCGGGACCGGCAGGCTGGCGTCGGGGAGGATCCGGCGCACGGCCTGCGGGGCGCCGTTGTTGTTCGACTGGTTGTAGAACACGCTGAGCCACCGGTTCACGGCGAGGACGGAGCCGGCGGTGTAGGTGTTAAAACCGAAGGACTTCGCGATCGCGGTGTCGACGCCGACGAGGTCGAACTCGTTGACGAGCCGCTGGCCCGAAACCACCCGCGGATCCGAAGCGGTGAGGCGGCCCTGCAGCTGGGGGACGATGTCGACGAGGTCGCGGCGGATGCCGCCGGTCACGACGAGCCGGCCTTTGAAGAACTTGCTGTGGGTCGCCAGCATCAGGCTGTCGATGTCGCGCTCGGTGGAGGTCGCCGAGCCGTTGACGAAACGGTTCTTGTACGTGACCCCGCCGAAGGTGAGCGGGCGCGAATCCAACCGGGAGCCGGGGATGTAGGTCTCGGGCGAGCCCTCGGTGACGTAGTTGCGGCGCCAGAGGGTGTTGGTGCCGGTCTCGGGGGCGGCGGCGTTGTATAGCGGCACGCCCGCGGCGGTCACGAGGGTGTCGGGCCCGAAGTACACGGTGCTGGTGTTCTCCGAGCGCTCGGCCATGCCGGCCAGGCGGTGGTCGCCAAAGCGGCCCAGATCCAGTTTCCACGAGCCCGTAAGGCGGATGGATTCGTTGCGCGTGTTGTCGTTGTTGAAGTACCACGCATGCTCGGTGTAGAGCTTGCCGGCGTTGGGATTGGCGACAGGCGTGCGGCTGCCATCCGGATTCGGCAGGAAGCGGTTCGGGTCGCCGTAGAGCGAAAAGTCGCCGGAGAGTTCGTTGGCGAAACCGCGGCCCGACTCGTGGTTGAACGCGAGCTCGACGAAGCCGTTTTTCCCGATCTGCTGCTCCACACGGACAAACCGGCGGTCGATCTTGTTGTTCCGGATCGTCTCGGGTCCATAGTAGCTCACGTCGTAGGGCGTGGCCGGAAGCCCGCCCGGCTTGGACTCGGTCGGTAGCAGCGTCAGCAGGTTGCCGGACTCCTGGCGGCGCGAATCGATGCCGCTCGCCATGCCGGTCTCGTAGATGCTGGCGCTGCGGTAGACGATGGTGTTGGCGTTGCCGCCATTGCCGGTGTCGCGCGCGAGGAAGGTGCTGCCCGTGTTCGACACGAACGTATTGCGAAACCCAATACCGCGGATGCCGAAGGGGTTCTGCACCGCCGACGCGTTGGTGCCGAGCGTGGTGTTGTCCACCGTGGGACGCCCCAGGTTCCACCAGAACGACAGCATGTCCACCCGGTTGAAGGGCCGCATGACGCGGTCGGTCAGGTTCCCCTTCTCGTACACCGCGCTGACGGTCGTCGACTTGAAGGGCTTGAACGTCGCAGCGAGGGTCCAGCGGTCCTTGCTGCTGCCCGCGTAGCGGCGCCAGCTGTCGGTCTCGTCGTGCACGCCCATGAAGCGGACGCCGAGGCGGTTCTTGCTCGCCATGACATTGACGTCGGCCTCGGCGCGCAGGCCGTTCCAGGAGCCGACCACGCCGGTGAAGCTGGCGGTGCTGCGCGTGAGGTTCACCTGGCGGATCTGGGCGTTGATGATGCCGCCGGCGGAGCCGAAGCCGAAGAGGACGGAATTCGGGCCGCTCGAGACGTCGAAGCGCCCCGTGTTGTAGCTGTCGATCGGCAGCGTGGTCTCGAGGAAATCCACCGACTTCGAGCCGAAGAGCCCGCGGTTGTTGATGCGGACGTCATTCAGCAGGCCGCCGTCGTAGAACAGGAAGCTCGCGGCGGTGGAGTTGGTGTTGAAGTCGGCGTTGGCGTTCACGCCGTACTCGAGCACGCTCGCGAGATTGGTCGCGCCGAGGTCCTTGAGAAACTCCTCGGTGAACACCGACACGGAGGCGGCGGTTTCGGAGAGCTTGGTGTTGAGGCGGCTGCCCGCAAGGGTGTTGCCGGCCTGGTAGCCCTTGTCCTGCTCGCCGGAGACCGTGAACGGGCTGAGCACGACCGCATCGTTCTCCGGCGCCGGATCGCGCGGCGGCGGCACCGACTGGGCGAAGGCGGCCACGCCGGTCAGCGCGAGCAACCCAGCGAGACGCAGCGCGCGACCGCCGGCGGCGGGAGAGAAACGGACGAGTGACCGGACGGCGGAATATCCGACGGCCCCGGAGGAGGGGCGGCGGGCGAAGGCTGGCAGGCGGGGATGGGGGGTCAGGGGGTCGGGGTTCATGGGGATTCGGGGGCGGAGGGGAAACCGCGGGGCCGCGCGCCGACGGGGCGGTGTGACGCGACGCAGACGCAATCGGGGGGATACGGGGTTGACCGGCGGACGCCGGCGAGGGGGAGGGTGGAGGGTTTGACGGGCCAGCCAACCGGTTGACCGCCGGCTTCTCGCCGAACGATGTTCCGATTAGCTGAACACGCTGACCGCTCACGAATGCATGAATCGGCGAAACCGTGGCAAGCGAAAAACGTCCGATTAGCTGAATATTGTTCAACGGGTCGGAACACCGATGGCTTTCGCCGCTCGGCGGAATCCCCCGCCTACGGCACGATCTGGGCGGAGAGCCGGGCGGCCATCTGCGCGAAACCCGCGTCGTTGGGATGGACGAGCACCCGGTCGAAAAAGCGTTCGTCGTGATCGATCAGCGCAGGGCCCTCCACGAGGTGCAGCGCGGGATCGGCGAGTTCCTTCACCAGGGCGCGCAGCTCCTCGCGATAGCGCTCGAGGTCGAAGCGCGCCTTCGCCGGCTTCCAGTTGGGACTGACCCACAACGGCGTGATCACATAGACGGGCACGCGCGGCTGCCGCTCCCGCAGGCCCGCGAGCAGGCCGCGCATGTTGGCGCGGTAGGTCTCGGGCGCCATCCCGCCCTGCCACTCGTTGCCCCCGAGCAGCACCGTAACAATTCCCGCCCCGCGCTCGCGGATGATCTCGCCGTCGGTCGCGTGCGCGGTCCGGCCGCCGTAGCCCATGTTGACCAGCTGCCAGCCCCGGGCCTCCGCGAGGAGATAGGGGTAGGTCAGGCCGACGTGGCTCGCGGTGAAACCATGCGTGATGGAATCGCCGAACGCCACATAGCGCAGCGCAGGGCGCGGCTTCGGCTCCGCGAACTTCGCGCCCGCGTCCAACGTGAGCCCGCCGAAATCCACCGAGTCCCCATAGGGCAGGACGATCGCGTAGTCGTGAAAGCCCGCGGCGGCCGGCACCGGGAGCGTCACCGTCACCTCCTCCACCGGCCGCAGCACCTCCTTGGTGCGGCTCCCGAAGGTCCAGCCCGCCTCGGTCCGCCCGTCGACGAGGTACAGGCCGACCGGGGCGCGCGCCGAGGGCGAGATGTGTTTTTCGCTGTAGCGCAACCGCACCTCGACCCGACGGGAGTCGGTGCGAAACTGCACGCGTGTGCCGGGGCTGTCCCATCGGTAGCCGCGGCCGGCAATTTCCAGGATCCGGTCGAACCTGACATGGCCGTCGGCCGTGGCCGTCTTCAGGACATAGTCGCTGAACCCGATCGCCGCATGGTCCGCGGGGACGTTCCACAGAGCCTCGGCGCCCCGCAGCGGCGCGGCGAGGCCGACGGCCAGAATCCAGCTCAACAGCACGGCAAATTTCGGGGTCATGGGAGGAGGGGTGCGCTCGCCGGACCGAAGGGATCGGACCGCGCGGCTTCGCCGCCACTTGATGGCGGACGGTGTTCAGCAATCCAGAACAATGTTTCCTTTTGGGGGGAACTCCTCTTGTCTCGGCGTCCAACCTCCTCCGGCCCCTCCACCTTTTTTTCCTCCCCGTCCCCGCCCCGCTCCGCAATGATCCAATCCGTCGAAAAAGCGCTCCGCCTCCTGCAGGCCCTCGATTTACAGACCGACTGGATCGGGGTGCGGGAACTTTCGCGGCAGCTGAAGTTTTCGCCGCCGACCACGCACAACCTGCTGAAAACGCTGGTCGCCGCCAGCTTCGTCGAGGCCAACCCCGCCACCCGCCAGTACCGCCTCGGCCTCGCCGCCATCCGGCTCGGCGCCGGCTCGGATCCACTGAACAACATGCGGCTCTTCGCCCGGCCCGTGATCGAGAAGCTCGCGGCGGAGTTTGACGAGACCATCGTCGTGGTGACATGGCAGGACGGCCAGGCGGTTGTCGTTGACTGGATCCAGGCTGAGCACCCGCTGGCGGTGACGCACAACCACGGCGTGATCGAGCACCCGATCGTGTTTGCGTCCGGTCGCGTGCTGCTCGCGCACCAGAGCCGCGACGAACAGCTCCGCTACGCCAAGTCCGAAAGCCTCGGCCGCCTCGGCGCCAACGTCCCGCGCACCCGCGCGGAACTCCTCGAGCTCCTGGCCAAGGTCGCGGCCGACGGTTATGCCCTGACCGAAAACGTCGGCGACAGCGGCGTGATCGCGCTGGGCGCCCCCGTCTTCGACGCGAAGGGCCGGCTCCTGCTGGCGATCGGCTGCAGCGCGCCGATCTCGCGCACGACCCATGCGCAATTACTCCAGGTGCGGACCCGGCTGCTGGAGCTGACCGCTTCGATGACCAAGCGCCTCCGCGGCTCGAATGCCGCCCTGGGGACCGTCGCCGGCTCCTAGCCAAAGCCCGGGCGCGAGACCGCCGTCGCCGGCCGGAGGTGCGAGGCACCGGCGGCCGTGCTCCGAACGGGGCTTTGCCTCCGGCGCGCAGCCGTGGTCGTTCGCCGCCCGGCCTATTTTCCGGTCCGGGGCGCCGCGAGGTAGTCGCTCAACGCGCCGAGGTCGGCCTCGGACAATTCCAGATAGGCGCGCTTCCGCCTGGTGACGGACGCCGACAACGACGAGGCCGCCGCCCCGGTGCCGGTGATCCACTCCCGCAGCTCCGCCCCGCTCCGCCGGACCCCGACTCCGTCCAGCGGCCGGCGCGGATTGCCCTCGCCGCCCAGGGAGTGGCAGGTCGCGCAATTCTCCCGCTCATAGACCGCCCGCCCGCGGTCGCCGTTCGCCGGGGGCGGCACCGGCGCGGCGCGGGCGGCCACCGCCGGGAGAGGCGCCGCGCCGGATGCCGCGGCCGGGACCGGGCGGTTGTGGAGGAAGGCAAACAGCCCGGCAAACGCGACCACCGCGGCCAGGGACATCCAACACACCAGTCTTGCGATGAGTTCTCTCATGGCCGGGCGGGTCACGCCATCTCGAACAGCTCGCAGTGTATCCGGTTCATCGGTACACCCGCCGCGCGCAGCCTCCGCTGCACGGAGTCGGACATGGGCTTCGGTCCGCACAGGAAGAAGACCGTGCCGGGGGCCGCGGCCGGAATCGCCTCCGCCAGCTCCGCCGGGCCCAGCACGCCGCGCAGGCCTGTCCAGTCCGGCGGCGGCTCCTGCAGCACGTGCACCACCTCCAGCGGCAGCCGCGTTCGCAGCTGCGCGAGCTCTTCGCGGAAGACGACGTTCTCCCAGCAGCGGTTCCCGTACACCAGCCGGAGCGGGCGCCGCTCGCCCCGGTCCGCCAGCGTCCGCAGGATGCTCATGATCGGGGCGATCCCGACCCCACCCGCGACAAAGACGAACCCCGGCGCCCGCGCGTGGTAGTCCGTGGTGAACACGCCATGCGGCCCGTCGACATAGGCGATCTCGCCAACCTTCACCCGGCCGATGAGGTTGGTGAAGTCCCCGAGTTCCTTGATGGTGAAGCGGAGGGCCCCCCGGTCCTCCGCGCTGCCGGAAAGGGAAAACGGATGCTCCCGCGCGCGAAACGGGCTCGTGCCCAGGCTGAGCCACGCAAACTGCCCCGGCCGGAACCGGAGCGCCGCCGCCCGCTCGGGCGCAAGCGTCAGGGTCCACGCCCGCCCCCGCTCCCGGTGCACCTCCGTCACGCGGTACGGGGAGCGCAGCAGGCTCAGCGGCCGTGCGACCCGCACGTAGGCGACGGTGAGCACCCACAGCGCGGAGTAGCCCACCCACACGGCCCCCTTCCACACCGCCTGCGTGTAGTAGCCCACGCCCTGGATGTGCGCGACCGCCAGCCCGACGGCCAGGACCGCCATGATCGCGTGTCCGGTTCGCCACCGGTCATAGTCGATCCGCAGCGCCTTCCGCCACAATGAGCTCACGATCAGGAGGGCGAAGAGCACCAGCGCCAACCGGCCGGCCGTCATCGGCCACGGGGCCGCCAGCGGGTTCACCGGCCCCACCGCCGCGCGGTAGCCGATCCGCAGGATGGCGTAGTGCGCCACGATCAGGGCAAACCCGCCCACCGCCGCCCAGCGGTGAAAATAGTAGATGACATCGATGCCGAACGGTGCGGTCGCCCGGCGGAAGCGCGCCGTCAGCACCGACTGCAGCCCCAGGATCGCCAGCCCGCCGAACCCCAGCGCCATCGCGAAATCCCAGCCCATCCCGCCTCCCTTGGGGATCTCCCCGGCCAGCAGCACCACGAGTGGAAACACCGCCAGCAGCACGTAGGCGGAAACCCAATACACGCCGCGCAGCAGGCGGACGGCCGCCGGGCGGTCGCAGGAGGAAGAATGAGGCAGGGGTGTCATGGCCACAGCGCGTTCGCGCGCTCATGCCTCCGCCCCGCGGCAAAGCCCGGCCGCGACCGCGCGGGCCGAAAGACGAGCCGGACCCAGGAGGAGGTTTCGGGGAGGGTTCATCGGGTTTGGTTTCGTGACCGCAGCCTGGCCGGCGCGACCGCCGCCGGCCCCGTCGCGGATCGCAGGTGGACCGACCGGTTCATCGTGGACCTTGCGGGCCTTCATTCTAGCCCAAAGGCGGGCGCCCCACTGCGCACTCCGGGTCCAAAGCCCCGCGTCCCTTGCCCTCGCCGCGCGGCCGCTTTCGCGCTTCGGCGCCCGGCCCCGGCGTGGTCCACCCGCGCGGGCCGCACAATCTTTCCACAAGTTCTGCGCACGCTTGGCCAAGCCACGCACAGCCCCTTGTATCCGGATGGAATATACTCCAGTCCTGTTTCCCGCCGCGCCGTCGGCGCTTTCATCCCCTGACCCTCGGTTTAGGTCCGCCGCGACCGCCCCTCCTTTTTCTCCCGCTCCGCCCCTGCAAAACCCCGGCCCCTCCCCCGGCCCTCCTCCGCCTTCCCCCCTATGAAACTCACCCGACGAAACTTCCTGAAGAGCACGGCCGTGGTCCTGGGCTTTCCCACGTTCATCCCGGCCTCCGCGCTGGGCAAGGACGGCACGACCGCCCCGAGCAACCGCATCGTCATGGGTGGCATCGGCATCGGCCCGCGCGGCCGCGAGGATCTCGGCGCCTTCCTCAAGCAGCCCGACGTCCAGTTCGTCGCCATCGCCGACTGCCAGGCCGCCCGCCAGGAGACGGTTCGCGTGATGGTCAACCGCCACTACGCCAACCAGGACTGCGTCAAGACCCGCGAGATGCACGACGTCCTCGGCCGCCCCGACATCGACGCCGTGCTCATCGCCACCGGCGACCGCTGGCACACCCTGGCCAGCATCCTCGCCGCCAAGGCCGGCAAGGACATCTATTGCGAAAAGCCCTGCAGCATGACCATCCGCGAAACCCAGGATCTCGCGGACGCGATCAACCGCTACGGCCGCGTCTTCCAGGCGGGCACGCAGCGCCGCAACGTCGACAACTTCAAGTTCGCCGCCGGCCTCGCCCGCAGCGGCAAGCTCGGCAAGATCCACACCGTCCACGCCGGCATCCTCACGCTGCAGGAGAGCCACAAGTGGCTCCCCGAGGAGCCCCTCCCGGCCCCCGAAGTCGTCGACTGGGACCGCTGGCTCGGCCCCGCCCCGTGGCGCCCCTACAACAAGGACTACGTGCAGGGCCGCTGGCGCGGCTACTACGATTTCCATGGCGGCGCCGCGCTGCCCGAGTGGGGCGCGCACACCATCGACCTCTGCCAGTGGGCCGCCAGCGCCGACCACACGACCCCCGTCGAGTACGAGGCCGAGGGCCAGACGATCCACGGCCGCTACGCCAACGGCGTGAAACTCGTCATGCGCCTCTCCGGCTTCAAGGGCGAGGGCAACTGGGTCGCACCCGGCACCTGCCCCGTGCGCTTCGAGGGTGACCTCGGCTGGGTCGAGGCCGCCGACACCGGCAAGATCGCGGTCTCCTCCGACGCCTTGCTCGCCGAGGGACGGCCCGCCGAGATGCACGGCACCGACCCCATCAAGCACGTCCGCGATTTCCTCGACTGCGTGAAGTCGCGCGCCAAGCCCGCCGGCAACGCCGAGGTCACGCGCCGCGGCCACATCATCTCGCACGCCGCCTCCATCGGCTGGCGCCTGGGCCGCAAGGTCC
>JAPLTR010000958.1 GCA_026398065.1 Verrucomicrobiota bacterium
AGAAGGGCACCTTCAAGCTGACCGCCATCGCCGCCTCGGCCGACGTCGTGCCCGGCGATCAGGTAAACCTGCACAAGCTTGAGCGCTTCTCGCGCGTGACGGCCAGCTCGTGGGAGCCGATGAATCCGGCCGAGGGCTGTCTCGACCCCCGCAACGACTCCGGCTGGTCGCCCGACCTTGCGACCGAGGGCCCGGTGCATCTCACCGCGACCCTGGCGCGTCCGCTGGACGGCACGGCTACGCCGTACCTGACGGCCCAGCTCAACTTCGGCGCGGGCCGGGCGATGATCGCGGGCCTGATCGAGGTTTGCGTCATCACCGGCACCGACGATGGCACCGATCTGCCCGCGGACGTGGTGGCGGCATTGCAGACCTCCTCGGCGCAACGCACCGCGGAGCAGACCGCGGCGCTCTGGCAGCACTGCGCGGCACACGGCGCCGAGTTGCAGCGCGACCGCGTGGCCCTGGAAAACCTGCGTGAGCGTCTCGCCACGCTCACCGAGCCGTTTACGACGATGGTCATGGCGGTCGCCGACAAACCGCGCGACACGTTTATCCTCAACCGCGGCGACTACGCGCAGCCCGGTGAGAAGGTGACAGCGGGCACGCCCTCCGTGCTGCCGCCGATGCCCGCGGGCGCGCCGGCCAACCGGCTCGGCCTCGCCCAGTGGATCGCGATGAAGGAGAACCCGCTCACCGCGCGCGTGGCGGTGAACCGATTCTGGAAACTGTTCTTCGGCACCGGCCTCGTCGCGACGCCGGCGGATTTCGGCTCGCAGGGCGAGGTCCCGAGCCACCCCGAGCTGCTCGACTGGCTCGCGGTGGAGTTCGTGGAGCACGGCTGGGACGTGAAGCACCTCGTGCGGCTCATCGTGAGCAGCGCGACCTACCGGCAGAGTTCGGCGGCCACCTCGGCGATGCTGGAGCGCGACCCGCAAAACCGCCTGCTCGCGCGCGGCCCGCGCTTCCGGCTGCCGGCGGAATTCGTGCGCGACAACGCCCTCGCCGTGAGCGGCCTGCTCGTGCCGCGCGTCGGCGGGCCGAGCGTGAATCCCTACACGCCCGGCGACCTCTGGCGCGAGGTCAGCCACTACGGCAGTTCGCCGGCGACGGCGCAGACCTTCGTGCAGGACCACGGGGAAAAACTCTACCGGCGCTCGCTCTACACCTATTGGAAACGCACGGCGCCGCCGCCGAGCATGATGGCGTTCGACGCGCCCAACCGCGAGGTCTGCACCGTCGCGCGCGGCAATACCACGACGCCCCTGCAGGCGCTCGTCACGCTCAACGACCCTCAGTTCGTGGAGGCCTCGCGAGCCTTCGCCGAGCGGATGCTCGCGCGACGCGGCGACGACGCCGCGCGGTTGAAATGGGCCTTCGAGGAGTGCGTGTCCCGTCCGCCGCAGGACCGGGAACTCGGCGTGATGCTCGGGGCGCTCACGCGCGAGCGCACGCGTTATGCGAAAAACGAGCCGGCCGCCCGCGCGCTCCTCGCCGTGGGCGAAGCGCCGCGCGATGAAAAACTTCCTCCCTCCGAGCACGCGGCGTGGGCGCAGGTCGCCTCCCTGTTGCTCAACCTCAGCGAAACCATCACGCGCAACTGACCATGCAGCCCGCCCACGACTATCTCCGGCACCTCACGCGCCGCACGTTTATCGGCAACGCCGCGCGCGGCATCGGCGGCGTGGCGCTCGGTTCGCTGCTTTCGTCCAGCATTGCGCGCGCGGTCGGCGCGGAAGGGAACGGTCTGCCGGGACTGCCGCATTTCAAGCCTACCGCGAAGCGCGTGCTGTGTCTGTTCCAGAGCGGCGGCCTCTCGCACGTCGACCTCTTCGACGACAAGCCGATGCTGCACAAGCACGCCGGCCTCGAGATCCCCGCCTCGATCAAGGGCACGCAGCGCCTCACCGGCATGACGAGCGGCCAGAGTGCCTACCCGGTGGTGCCGCCGCTGAAGACGGGAAAATTGTGCGGGAAGCACGGCACGTGGATCAGCGACCTGCTGCCCGGCATCCAGACGATCGCGGACGACATCTGCATCATCAAGAGCCTGAACACCGAGGCGATCAACCACGACCCCGCGATCACCTACATGAACACGGGCAACCAGCTGCCCGGTTACGCGAGCATGGGCGCGTGGGCGAGCTACGGACTGGGCACGGAAAACCAGAATCTCCCGGCGTTCATCGCCATGGTCTCGCAGGGCACGGGCAAGAATCCCGGTCAGCCCGTCTTCTCGCGACTCTGGGGCAGCGGCTTTCTCCCGGCCTCGCACCAGGGCGTCGGCCTCCGGGCGGGGGCGAACCCCGTCCTCTATCTGAACAATCCGCCCGGCGTCGACCGCGACCAGCGGCGCTCCCAGCTCGACGATCTCGCGAAGCTCAACCATTTCCGCGCCGACGAACTGGGCGATCCCGAGACGGTCGCGCGCATCGACGCGTACGAGATGGCGTTTCGCATGCAGACCTCCGTGCCGGAGCTGACCGACATCAGCAAGGAGTCGGCCGCGACGCTCGCCGCCTATGGCCCCGAGGTCCGCAAGCCCGGCACCTACGCGGCCAACTGCCTCCTCGCGCGCCGCCTGCTCGAGCGCGATGTCCGCTTCGTCCAACTTTTCCACCGCGGCTGGGACCAGCACATCGCGATCGCGCGGCAGCTCCCCAACCAGTGCAACGACATCGACCAGCCCACCGCCGCGCTCGTCAAGGACCTGAAGCAGCGCGGCCTGCTCGACGACACGCTGGTCGTGTTTGCCACCGAGTTTGGCCGCACGGTGTTCAGCCAGGGCAAGCTCGGCGATCCCGGCATGGGCCGCGACCACCACGGGCGGGCCTTCACGGTCTGGCTGGCCGGCGGTGGCATCAAGGGCGGTATGGAGTACGGCGCGACGGACGATTTCTGTTACAACATCACGGAGAACCCCGTGCATCTGCGCGACCTGCACGCGACGATTTTGCACTGCCTGGGCATCGACCACGCGCGCTTCACGCACAAGTTCCGGGGCCTCAACGTCCGCCTCACCGGCGTCGAGGAAGCCCACGTCGTAAAGGCAATCCTCGCGTAACGTCGCTCCCCTCCCGTTCGTCTCGTCCGTTCCCCACCCCATGCGATTCCCCCTCTTGGTTGCCGTGTCCGCCGCCGTCCTCGCGCGCGCGGCCGACGCCCCCCTGCCGGACAAGGTCGAGTTCAACCGGGACATCCGTCCCATCATGTCGGATACGTGCTTCCACTGCCACGGCTTCGACGCCAAGAGCCGGGAGGCGGGCCTGCGCCTGGATATCCGCGCGGAGGCGCTCAAGAAGACGAAGTCCGACGTGCTGCCGATCGTGCCCGGCAAGCCCGACGACAGCGAGATCATCGGCCGCATCTTTGACGAGGACGATCCGATGCCGCCGATCAAGGCGCACAAGCCGCTCACCGAGCGCCAGAAGGCTCTCATGAAACGCTGGGTGGAGCAGGGCGCCGTCTACGAACCGCACTGGGCCTACGCGCCGCTCCGCCGTCCGGTCATCCCGGCCGCCGGCGCGAAGCAGAACCCCATCGATTATTTCATCGGGGCGAAGCTGGCGGAGAAAGGCCTCACCTTCTCACCCCAGGCGCCCGCCGAGCGTCTGCTGCGCCGGGTGTCGCTCGACCTCACCGGCCTGCCGCCGACGCCGGAGGACGTGGCGTCGTACACGCGCGACCGCTCGCGCGACGCGTATGCGAAGGCGGTGGAGCGCTCGCTCGGCTCGCTGCACTATGGCGAGCGCATGGCGGTGTGGTGGCTCGATGTCGCGCGCTTCGCCGACACGGTCGGTTTTCACGGCGACCAGAACCAGCGGATCTTTCCGTACCGCGATTACGTGATCAACGCGTTCAACACCAACAAGCGCTTCGACCAGTTCACCCTCGAGCAGCTGGCGGGCGACCTGCTGCCTCATCCCACGCCCGAGCAGCTCGTGGCCACCGGGTACAACCGCCTCAACATGATGACGCGCGAGGGCGGCGCGCAGCCGAAGGAGTACCTCGCCAAGTACGGGGCGGAGCGCGTGCGGTCGGTCGCCGCCGCGTGGTTCGGCAGCACCTTCGGGTGCGCCGAGTGCCACGACCACAAGTTCGACCCGATCAAGACGCGCGACTTCTACGAGCTGCAGTCCTTCTTCGCGGACGTGAAGCAATGGGGGGTGTATGCAAACTATGGTTACACCCCCGAGCCCGAACTGATCGGCGTCAACAACGAGTCGCCCTTTCTGCCCGAGATCGAGGTGGAGAGCCCTTATTTGAAGAAGCAGGCCACGCGCGCGCAGGCGGAACTGGCGGCGCACCTGAAGGCCTTGCGCGAAAAGCAGGCGAAGGATCCCGCCGTGCAGCCCGCGCTCGCGGCCTGGAGCGGGGAGGCGCGGAGCTTCCTTGCAACGCATTCCGACGGCTGGATGAGCCCGACACCGGCCGGACGGATCGTCAAGGCCGGCAAACCGGTGGGCAAGCGGACGCCCGTGATCGGCGCGGACGGCAGCATCGCGGTGGACAAGGTGCTCGGCTCGGGCACCACCCTCGAAGTCACGCTCGACCCGAAGGATTTGCCGCGGCTCGCCGCCGTTCGCATCGAGGTCGTCCCGAAGCGGGCGACCGAGGCCGCAGGCGAGACCGATGCCGAGGGCGAAAAGCCGGAGATGATCCGGGTGAACGCGCTCACCTTTTCCCTGAACATCGCCGGCGCCGACGGAAAGCGCCGCAAGATCGCCATCGCGGCCGGCGACGCCACGGCGAAGCGCCCGGCCTACCGGGGAGGCGCGGAGATTCCCGGCGTCGCCGACGAATGGCGCCTGCCGCTCGCCGCCACCGCGGGCCCCGTGCGGGCCGTCTGGTTGCCCGCCGCGCCGGTCGAGCTGGCGCCGGGGGAAAAGATCGTCCTGTCCCT
>JAPLTR010000811.1 GCA_026398065.1 Verrucomicrobiota bacterium
GCCATCGGCCCGCTCAACCGCACGCTCTCGATGTCCCCCGACGTCAACCGCCCCGACTACCGGGCCGTCACCTGGGACCAGGTCGTGACGGCCTACGCGGAGCAGGTCCGCGCCCTCCTCGACGCCGGCGTCGACGCCCTGCTCGTCGAAACGATCTTCGACACCCTCAACTCCAAGGCCGCCCTCTTCGCCATCGAAAGCATCTTCGACGAACGCGGCGAGGCCTCCCGCGTGCCAGTGATGATCTCCGTCACGATCACCGACGCCTCCGGCCGCACGCTCTCCGGCCAGACCATCGGCGCCTTTTACAACAGCATCCGCCACGCGAAGCCCTTCTCCGTCGGCATCAACTGCGCCCTCGGCGGCAAGGCCATGCGCCCCTACGTCGAGGAGCTCGCCAAGATCGCCGAGTGTTACGTCACCTGCTACCCGAACGCCGGCCTGCCCAACGCGTTTGGCGGCTACGACGAGACCCCCGCCGACATGGCCGCCGTCCTCGGCGAGTTCGCGGCGAGCGGCTTCGTCAACATGGTCGGCGGCTGCTGCGGCTCCACGCCCCCGCACATCGCCGCCATCGCGCAGGCCGTGCGCCAATACCCGGCCCGCGTCGTCCCGGCTCAGCCGCGGATGCTCCGCCTCAGCGGGCTCGAGCCGCTCCTCGTCGCCTGAGCCGGCCATGGCCACCGCCAAAGACCACTACGACTCCCACCTCGCACCGATCTACACGTGGATGCGCGGCGGAGCCGCGGGCCCGCGCCGGCAGTTCGCGGAATTTCTCCGCGACCGCGGCCTGCTCCCCTCCCGGCCCGAGGCCACCGCCCTCGATCTCGGCGCCGGCAGCGGGTTTCAAACCCTGCCCCTGGCCGAGGCGGGTTACACCGTCACCGCCCTCGATTTCAGCGAGATTCTACTCGCCGAGCTCGCCCACGATGCCGCCGCGGCCGGGGTCACCCACCGCATTCGTCCCATCCTCGGCGACATGCGCGAACTCTCCCGCCACGGCCCGTCGCCGGCCCCGGAGCTGATCGTCTGTCTCGGCGACACGCTCACGCACCTCACCTCCACCGCCCACGTCACGCGCCTGATCTCCGACGCCACTGCGGCGCTCGCGCGCGGCGGACATCTCGTCCTCGGCTACCGCGACTACTCGCTCGCCCGTCACGGCGCCGACCGCTTCATCCCCGTGCGCAGCGAAGCCGACCGGATCTTCACCTGTTTCCTCGAATACGGCCAGACGCACCTCACCGTCCACGACATCGTCCACGTCCGCGACGGCGCCGGCTGGAACATGAAGGTGAGCGTCTTCGAAAAAATCCGCCTCGATCCCGCCTTCCTCCGCGACCGCCTCCGCGCCGCCGGCCTCACCCTCGTCCATGACGAGGTCACCGCGGGCACGCACACCGTCATCGCCCGCAAGACCTGAGGCCGCGCCCCGCCTTCCCTTTCGCGTGATTCGCGTGTTTCCTCGCTAAACCAATTTCCTCCGTCCTCGTGTCCACCACCGCCTCCACCACCTCGGCCAGCGCCGCCTCCTCGTTCCTCGTCATCGGCGAGCGCACCAACATCACCGGCTCCCCGAAATTCGCCAAGGCCCTCAAGGCCGGCGATTGGGACGCCTGCCTCGCCATCGCCAAGCAGCAGGTCGAGAGCGGCGCCAACATCATCGACATCAACGTCGACGAGGCCCTGATCGAGGGCGAGCCCACGATGGTGAAGTTCCTCAACCTCATCGCCGCCGAGCCCGACATCTGCCGCGTGCCCGTGATGGTGGACTCCTCCAAATGGACCGTCCTCGAGGCCGGCCTCCGCTGCCTCCAGGGCAAGGGCATCGTCAACTCCATCTCGCTCAAGGACGGCGAGACCGAGTTTCTCCGCCGCGCAAAACTGATCATGCGCTACGGCGCCGCCGCTGTAGTCATGGCCTTCGACGAGCAGGGCCAGGCCGCCACCCGCGACGAAAAGGTCCGCATCTGCACGCGCGCGTATCGCCTGTTGGTGGACAAGCTCGGCTTCCCGCCCGAGGACATCATCTTCGACCCGAACATCCTCACCGTCGCCACCGGCATCGAAGAGCATAACAACTACGCCGTCGATTTCTTCGAGGCCACGCGGATCATCAAGTCCACCCTCCCCGGCGCCAAGGTTTCCGGCGGCGTCTCCAACGTCTCGTTCTCCTTCCGGGGCAACAACCCCGTCCGCGAGGCCATCCACACCGCCTTCCTCTATCACGCCATCCGCGAGGGCATGGACATGGGCATCGTCAACGCCGGCATGCTCGGCAACTACGACGAGATCGAGCCCACCCTCCGCACCTACGTCGAGGACGTCCTCCTCAACCGCCGGCCCGACGCCACCGACCGCCTGGTCAAGTTCGCCGACGACCTCAAGGCGTCCCAGGGCGGCGCCTCCAAGACCGAGCTCAAGGAGGACCTCGCCTGGCGCAACCAGTCCGTCGAGGAGCGCCTCAAGCACGCCCTCGTGAAGGGCATCGACCAGTTCGTCGACGTCGACACCGAGGAGTGCCGCCAGAAGTATCCGCGCCCCTTGGACATCATCGAGGGGCCGCTCATGGACGGCATGCGCGTCGTCGGCGACCTCTTCGGCGCCGGCAAGATGTTTCTCCCCCAGGTCGTGAAGTCCGCCCGCGTGATGAAGCGCTCCGTCGCGTACCTCACGCCGTTCATGGAGGCGGAGAAGGCCCGCGCCACCGCCGCCGGGGAGGCCACGCGCGCGCAGGGCAAGTTCCTCATCGCGACCGTCAAGGGCGACGTCCACGACATCGGCAAGAATATCGTCGGCGTCGTCCTTGCCTGTAACAACTACGAGGTCACCGACCTCGGCGTCATGGTGTCCTGCGACAAGATCCTCGCCAAGGCGAAGGAGCTCAATGTCGACATCATCGGCCTCTCCGGCCTCATCACCCCCTCGCTCGACGAGATGGTGTACGTCGCCAAGGAGATGAAGCGCGCCGGATTCACCGTGCCGCTCCTCATCGGCGGCGCCACCACCAGCCCCGCGCACTCCGCCGTCAAGGTCGCCCCCGAGTACCCGCACGGCGTCGTCCACGTCCTCGACGCCTCGCGCGTCGTCAACGTCGTCAGCTCCCTCCTCTCCCCCGACCAGAAGCCCGCCTTCATCGCGGAAAACACCGCGAAGCAGGAGCGCCAGCGCGAGGAGTTCGCCGCCCGCCGCAACAAGCGCCCGCTGATCTCCCTCGAGCAGGCCCGCGCCCGGAAGCCCAAGTTCGACTGGCCCACCATCGACATCCCGAAGCCCGACTTCCTCGGCACGCGGGTCTACTCCTCCGACGCCTCCGCGTCCTCTGCCTTAAACTCTCAACTTCTCACTTTAAACTTCAATGAACTCGTAGAGTTCATTGATTGGGGCCCGTTCTTCAGCGCCTGGGAGCTCCACGGCCGGTATCCACAGATCCTCGACGACGCCGTCGTGGGAGCGGAGGCGAAGAAGCTCTTCGCCGACGCGCAAAAGCTCCTCGCCCGCATCATCGCCGAAAAGCGTTTCACCGCGAAGGCCATCATCGGCTTCTGGCCCTGCAACGCCGTCGGCGACGACCTTGAGATCTACGCCGACGAGGCGCGCACCTCCGTCGTCACACGCTTCCACCAGCTCCGCCAGCAGCTCGACAAACCCGCCGACCAGTTCAACGCGTGCCTCGCCGATTTCATCGCGCCGAAGGACAGCGGCCGCATCGACTACCTGGGCGGCTTCGCCGTCACCTCGGGCCACGGCGTCGAGGAGTTCGCCGCCGAATTCCGCGCCCAGCAGGACGACTACAACGCCATCATGGTGCAGGCCCTCGGCGACCGCCTCGCCGAAGCCCTCGCCGAGATGATGCACAAGCGCGCCCGCGAAGCCTGCGGCTACGGCAAAACGGAAAACCTCACGATGGAGGAGATCATCCGCGAAAAATACCGCGGCATCCGCCCCGCCCCCGGCTATCCCGCGTGCCACGACCACACGGAAAAGCCCATCCTCTTCAGCCTCCTCAACGCCGAGGCCAACACCGGCATCCGCCTCACCGAGAGCAACGCCATGTACCCGGCCTCCTCGGTCAGCGGCTGGTACTTCAACCACCCCGACTCAAAATACTTCGGCGTCGGCAAGCTCGGCAAAGACCAGGTCACCGACTACGCCGCCCGCAAAGGCCAGACCCTCGCCGAAGCCGAAAGGTGGCTCGGACCGTGGTTGGACTACGATTCAAACTGATCTGTTTCATGCGGATTGCGGCCCTCAGCAAAGTTTGCGGCCTTTTGGCGTTGGTCCTTCTCGCCACCGGTTGCGCCACCGCCTGGGGGCCGGCCGAGAAGGGCAAGCTTTCGAAGGTGGCAGTCGCTCCGACGGCGGTCGCCAGCGGCGCCTATCACAAGCCGGACGGGACGAATTCGCCCGAAATGTGGAGAACGCTTCCGCTTCTCACCCCTGAAGGACTTGTCGTGGCGTCCGTCGGCTACGCAGCCGACGCCGTCGTCACCACCAAGCAACAGGCGAAATTCGAAGAGACCCAGCTGCGCTATTTCGAGGCCGTCAAGAAGGCCATGGCCACGGCACCCGCGACGGAAGTCACTGCCGCGCTCAAACGCGGGCTCGGGGCACACGACTTTTTCGGATCTCGGATGGCGGAGAAATCCGCCACCAGATTTTCGGCGGAGATCGTTAGCTATGGGCTGCAGAAAGCCTGGCCCACCTCGCCGACGAACGATCACCTCCGGATTCGCCTGATCGTCAAAATCGTACTCACGCTCCCCGACGGCAGTTCGCTTTTCGAATGTCAGGTCACCGGGCTCTCGGCCGTCGAAAAGAACGCGACGGATATCCTCACGACACCGGATTTCTTTCCTAAAGGCTACGCCGAGGCCGCCGGCGAAGTGGCAGAACAGCTCGCCCACCGCCTTTAGCCGAAATTCTACCGCTGAACGGTTGAAGCACGAACGACAGGGTGACCGGGGCACGCCACGGTATTTCCAGCTGAAAACTTTGGCGCTCCCGACGGGCCACGACCACCAACTCCCCGTTGACGTCCCGCCGTTTTCCGCGATGGTTCGACCATGGTAGTCAGCACGCAGCAAGTCACCGAAGCGGCGCTTCAGTTGCCGGAGCGCGAGCGGTTGAGCGTGGCGAGTGCGATCTGGAAGAGCTTCGGCGCGTCCGATGAAGTGCTGGCCGATCTGGCGGCCTTTGCCCGGGCACAGGAATTCGACACCGGCAAAGTTGCGCCTCTCACCCAAACCGACGTTTTCGCGAAGGCGCGTGCGGCGTTGCGATGAATCGGTGGTTTCATCCGCAGTTCGAGACCGAACTGACGGCGGCGGCGGTCTACTATGAAGAACAACGGGCCGGCCTCGGCGCCGAGTTTCTCGACGCCACGGAGCAGGCCATCGAGACCGTGATGTCAGCTCCACACCGCTGGCCCGCCCGCATCGGCGGAGTCCGCCGACATCTGGTCGAGCGTTTCCCGTATCTTGTTCGCTACCGCGTGGCGCCCACCGGCGAGACCGTTCAATTCCTCAGCCTGCTGCACGGCGCTCGCCATCCAGATACGGGTCGAGAGCGTGAGTGAAAAACGCGTCTCCATTTGGAAACGAGAGACGGGACCTGCCTGAACGATGGACCAGAGGGCGGTCCTGAAGCCCGGGCATCGCTTCCCCTCCCTCGCCGCCAAAACAAAAACGCCGGGCTCTTCAGCCCGGCGTCACACACTAGCCAATTCGGTGGCGCGTCGCTCAGAACGCGTAGCTCAGGCCCACGGCGTAGAGCCAGGGGTCGAGGCGCGCTTCCGTCAGCTTCGTCGCGCCGGCCTTCACGTCCGAGCGGAGCGCGGCGCGCTTCACGTCGACGTTAAAGGTCCAGCGTTCGTCGATCTTGTAGTCCACACCGGCCTGCGCGGCGAGGCCCATGCTGAAGTTGTCCAGGCCCAACGGCACGCCGGCGACCGAGAGCTTGTCGCCCCAGATCAGCGTGAAGTTCACGCCCGCGCCCACGTAGGGGCGGAATGCGCCGCCGGCATTGAACTTGTACTTGCCGAGGAGCGTCGGCGGGAGGTGTTTGAACGTGCCGAGCTTGCCCACGCCCGCGAGCGTGACGTCCTGCGTCTGCGGGATCGTGAGCACGAGTTCCGCGGAGATCGAGTCGGTGAACGCGTAGTCCACGTCGATCTCGGGGATGAACTTGTCGTTCACTTTCACGGCGTTGGCGCCGAAGTTGATGCCGAGCGCGGTGAAGGCGTCGGACTTGTCCGCGGTTTCCAGGTACGTCGCGCGGAGGCGCGCGGACCACGGACTGGCGGCGGAGAGGGCGCCGGCCGACAACAGGAGCAGGGCGGCGCGGACGAGGTTAAGACAGGGTTTGGTCATAGTATTAGGTTTCCCGCTGGGCACTGGCCGACGGGCTGATGCAGCGTAGTCAAATCAGCCCGCCCGCGCTGGGCGGATTTTGGCCGATCCTGTGCATGGATTGTGCAACGTTACTCACGCCCGGTCAGATCTTGCTCACGCCGCCCACGGGGCGGTGGCCCCGCGCGAAAAAACGGGCCGCTCGATAATTTAGTTCTTGCTTAATTAAGTTTTCACTTAATCAATAACGGCATGCAGAGCCTCGCCGCCATCGCCGATCCCACCCGACGCCGCATCGTCGAACTCCTCGCGGAGCGCGACCGCACCGCGGGGGAGCTGGTCGACGAGTTCGACATGAGCGCGCCGGCGATCTCCCAGCACCTGAAGGTGCTGCGCGAGGCCGGGCTCGTGACCGTCCGCGCCGAGGGCCAGTCCCGCGTACAGTCGCTCAACCCCGGCGGCCTGGACGAGCTCGAGGCCTGGCTCCAGCGCACCCGGTCGTTCTGGTCCGGCCGGCTCGACGCCCTCGAGCGCGAGCTGCGTGCGGAGGACGAAAAAAACGCCCGCGAGGCGAAGAAGAAAAAATCTCCATGAAATCCAACGACGAGTACGGCCAGTTCATCGGCTCGGCGGAGGTGCGCATCGTGCGCACGCTGCCGGGCCCCATCGAGCGGATCTGGGAATATCTCACCGATCCCGTCAAACGCGCGCGCTGGTTCTGCGGCGGCGTGCTGGAGCAGCAGGCGGGCGGCAAGGTCGTCTTCGCCATGCACCACAAGAACCTCGCGCCCAACGAGACCCCGCCCGCGAAATACGCCCAGGTGCAGGACCCCGGCGTCACCTTCGAGGGGCGCGTGCTCAAGTGCGAGCCCCCGCGGCTGCTCGTGTACACCTTCGGCAGCGAAGACTCGGAGGTGACCTTCGAGCTCACCCCGCAGGGCAAGTCAGTGCAGCTCGTGCTCACGCACCGCACCCGCGGCGCCGAGGAGCAGGCGGAACTCTGCAGCTACGCCTCGGGCTGGCACACGCACCTCCGGCTGCTGCTGGCGGAGCTCGACGGCCGGAGCCTCGGCGCCTTCTGGGCGCCGCACGCCCAACTGGAGGCCGAGTACCGGCAGCTCCGGGCCGACCCTGCGAGGGGCTGAGCCTCCCCTCCATTTTCCGGTCGGCGGCTCGCGGCGCGAGTCTTCACCTTCGGTCATGGCGAGGAGCCGCACTCGGCGCGGCTTCGCAGCCATCCAGCTGGATCGCCCCGGCGCGCTTCGCGCACCTCGCGATGACCATCTCCTGAAGCCCGCGCCCTAAAGCCGCACCGCTGTTCCCTGTCAGAGACCACCCCAAGGCCACTGCCTTGCCCGGACCCTCCGTCCACCTGAATCCACCCCCTCCACCTCTTTTTCGAAACCCATCCCACCTCCTATGAAAAATCAAACCATCCTCATCACCGGTGGCACCACCGGCATCGGTCTGGCGACCGCCCAACTCCTGCAGGCCGAAGGCGCGCGGGTCATCGTCACGGGCCGCAACCCGGACACCCTCGCCGCCGCGCGCACCACGCTCGGCCCGGCCGCCGTCGTCCTCCCCTCCGATTCCTCCTCGCTCGCCGACGCCTCGGCGCTCGGCGCCCAAATCGGGAAGCACACCGCGAAACTCGACGGCGTGTTCCTCAACGCCGGCATCGCCCGGTTCGCTCCTTTCGAGGCGGTGACGCCCCAGCTCTTCGACGACCTGTTCGGCGTCAACGTTCGCGGCCTGTATTTTCAATTGCAGTCGCTGCTGCCCGTCCTCGCCCACCCGAGCGCGGTGGTGTTCAACGGCTCTCTCTCGGCGGAAATCGCCATGGCCAACACCAGCGTCTACGCGGCGACCAAGGCCGCCGTCGTGGCGCTGGCCAGAAACCTGGCCGTCGAACTCGCCCCGCGCGGCATCCGGATCAACACCATCAACCCCGGCCCGGTCACGACCCCCATCTTCGGCAAGCTCGGTCTGCCGGCCGACGTCGCCAAGGGCTTCGTCGAGCAGACGACCGCCAAGTCACCGGCCAAACGCTTCGGGACCGCCGAGGAGGTCGCCCGGCTCGCCCGCTTCCTCCTCTCCGCCGACTCCAACTACATCATCGGCGCCGAAATCCGCATCGATGGCGGCTACCGCCTCGCCTGAACCAACCCAGCTTCACCACTGAATCCCACCAACCATGAAAACAAAATCGCCCGAAAACTCACCCGTCGTCTCCCCCGAAAAATGGCTCGCGGCCCGTCGCGAACTGCTCCGCGAAGAAAAGGAACTCACCAAGCTGGCCGACCGCCTCGCCCAGCGCCGCCGCGAGCTCCCCCGGGTGAGGATGACCAAGCCCTACACCTTCGATTCTCCCCGCGGCCGGGTTTCGCTGGCCGACCTGTTCGAGGGCCGGAGCCAGCTGATCGTCCAGCACTTCATGTTCGGTCCCGGCTGGGAGGAAGGCTGCAAAAGCTGTTCCTTCATGATGGATCACGTCAACCCGTGCATCCCGCACTTGCAGGCGCGCGACGTTTCCTTCGCCGCGATTTCCCATGCCCCGCTCGGGGAGATCCTGCCGTTCAAGGCACGGATGGGATGGGCGGTGAACTGGGTCTCGTCGCACGGCACCGACTTCAATTTCGATTTCCATGTGTCTTTCACGGACGAGGAAATGGCCAGTGGATCGGTGGCCTACAACTACACCAAGCTGCAGTTTCCAAGCGAAGAGGCGCCAGGCATCAGCGTCTTTGTCCGCGATGCCGCCGGCACCCTCTACCATACCTACTCCACCTATGGCCGTGGAGTGGAGCTGGTCATGGCCACCTACAACCTGCTCGATCTCGTGCCCAAGGGCCGGGACGAGGACGGGCTGGAATACGGCATGGAATGGGTCCGCTATCATGACCGTTACGACCAGTCCGCCGATGTCGCCGCCACGCACTAGTCTGCCCCGGCGAACCGTCCGGTGGGTCGTGCCGGCGGCGCTGCTCGCGCTGGCGCCCAAGTGCCTCGTGTGCCTCCTCGGCTACGCCGGTCTCGGTGCCGCCCTCGGGCTGGCGGGGCCGGAGTTGTGTGGCGCGCCGGAGAGTTCATTGACTCCGTCGATGGTGGCTCTCGGGGTGGCCGGCACCGCGCTGGGCCTCGGAACCGGCTGGACAGTTGTCCGTCTCCGGCACCGTCGGTCATCCGCGGCCTCCGCCACCCCTTCCAGCCTCGGTTGAGCCCCCGCGCCCAATTGCGCGCCGACACCCGGCGCGCAATTCGCGCGGGCGCTGTTCCGCCCGGGACGACGTTTCCGGTCGTCCGCCGCGTCCGGCGGGCGCACCCTGTCCGGCCTTTCCCATGCTCGAACTCCGCCCGACCTGCGAACACTGCAACAAGCCGCTGCCGCCCGCCTCCACCGAGGCGCGAATCTGCTCGTATGAATGCACGTTCTGCGTCGATTGCGCCGAGCGTATACTCTTCGACGTGTGCCCGAACTGCGGCGGCGGCTTCGCCCCGCGGCCCGTCCGCCCTGCGCGTCACTGGCGGGGCAACAATTACCTCGGCGCCGACCCCGCGAGCACGATGGTGAAGCACCGCCCCGTGGACCCCGCTGCCCACCGGGCCTTCGCGGCTGAGGTGCACGAGATCCGGCCGGAGTGGCGCTAGCTTTGCGGCGACAACCGCTCCCGCCCGTGCGGCAGCGTAAAATCCACCAGCGGCCCGAGTGGCACGATGCGCGTCGGGTTGATGTCGTCGTGCGTGTAGTAGTAATGCCGCTTGATGTGCGCGAGGTTCACGGTCTCGGCCACGCCCGGCTGCTGGTAGAGGTCGCACAGATAGCCGGAGAGCGCCGGGTAGTCCGCGATGCGCATCAGGTTGCACTTGAAATGCCCGTGGTACACCGCGTCGAACCGCACCAGCGTGCAGAACAGCCGCCAGTCCGCCTCCACCGGCTGGGCGCCGAAGAGAAAGCGCTGCGACGTCAGCCGCAGCTCGCAGCGGACGAGCGCGGCGAAGAGCGCCGTGCAGGCGCGCTCGTACGCCGCCTGCTTGGTCGCGAAGCCGGCCTGGTACACGCCGTTGTTGATGTGCTCGTAAATGTCCTTCGCCCACTCCGCGTGCTCCGTCGCAATCTCGACCGGAAACAGTGAACTCCACCTCCCTGCCGTCTGTCGCGCGGGCTGGCCGAGCGGCGCGAGCACACCGTCGAACATCCGGCAGATATCGTCCTCGGAATTGTTCACGATGCGCCGCGTCTGCTTGTCCCACAGCACCGGCGTGAAGCGGCCGCGATAGCCGGGCTTCGACGCCGCGTAGGCCTCGCTGAGAAATTTGAAACCGTTGACCGGATCGTGGCTGAAGCCGTCGCCGTCCCGAAACGCCCACCCGCGCTCGTCGCGCACCGGATCGACGACCGTGAGCCCGATGGCGGCCTCCAGGCCCTTGAGTTTCCGCACGATCACCGTGCGGTGCGCCCACGGGCACGCGAGCGAGACATAGAGGTGGTAGCGCCCCGCCTCGGCGGCATACGGCGTCGAGCCGTCGGCGGAGACCCACGCGCGAAACGCGTCCTCCTGCCGCTCAAACTCGCCATCCTCGCTCATCTCGTCGGGAAATTGTCCGCTGGCTTCCATCCACGAACCGTAGCGCCGCTCCCCTCCGGCGCAAGCGGCGGCTCCGCCCGCGCATGCGCCTGCCCTGGGCTCCGGTTCCACCTCCGGAGCCCACGCACTGCCGAGCAATGTGGGGCGGATCATCCCAAATCACCGCCCATCGCCGCGGCCCTACGTTGTCACGAAATCCAGCACGAGCGGTTTCACCAGGTCCTCGTAGTCCCGGTAGTTCATCTGGATGACCTCGCTGTGCGAGCCGGCGTTGAACGAGATCTCCTCGTCATCGCTGAGGCTCGCGGCGACGTACACCGGCATCCCGTAGAGGTTGCCGAAGGGCGGCATCGCGCCGGCTTCGCAGTCGGGGAAGAGTTGTTTGAATTCATCCTCGTGCGCCAGCCGGACATTGTCGCATCCGGTCAAGTCCCGCAGCTCTTGCACCTGCACCCGACGATTCGCCGGCAGCACGGCCATTGCCAGTGCGCCGTCGAGAACGACCATCACGGTTTTCGCCAGCCCACCTCCCGGGATGTGGGCCGATTGGGCCACTTCCTGAGCCGTGAAGGCGGGCGAATGCTGGATCGTGACATATCTAACATTTCGTTCGTCGAGATAGTTCTTGA